>JAMCTK010000061.1 GCA_023381035.1 Patescibacteria group bacterium | reverse complement strand
AATTTGCAACAATAATTCCTTTTGATGAAAATTCTGTAAAACAGCTTGTTATGCAGTTAGAACAATTAAAAACGAATGATGAAAAAGTTGAATTTTTAACAAAATTAAGTGAAGATCTTTATGAGAATAGAGAGAAACAGCTTGGAAAAGTGCTGATGATGCAGATCGAAAGATTTGTGGCATTGTCCGTAATTGATAATTTATGGATGGATCATTTGGATGCCATGGACAATTTGAGACAGGGAATTGGGCTCAGAGGCTATGGGCAAAAAGATCCATTAGTTGAGTACAAGAACGAAGGATTTGAGATGTTTGATAGATTAATGGCTTCAATAGATGATGAGATTGTACATAGGATTTATAAAATTCAAATCCAACAGTCACCTGAAGCAGAGCAGCATCAACACATTGCAACTCCTGTAGCACAGTCTAGCACTGCTTCAGTTTCAACATCAAGTGATTCTCGAGACACGAGATCAGCAACTACCATTGGTTCAGATAAAATAAAGCTTGGTCGTAACGATCCCTGTTGGTGTGGGAGTGGAAAAAAATACAAGAAATGCCATCTAAATAGGGATTCACAAGAAGGTAATATCAGTTAGACCTGAGGTAGATATATTTCTATTAACTCTGAAATGGAAGGATTTGTATAATTGGCTTCGTTTGGAAAGTATCACATGACTCAAGAAAAGGGGATTTATGTGATTTTTGAATTTTATGTATAATTATCAATAACTTTATTTATGAAAGGAAAAAAGATTTTTTTAAAGAATTCCGATGGAATTAATATTGTTGGAATACTTGATTTACCAAATAGCAATGATCATTTTCCAATTGTAATTGTCCTTCATGGATTAGAAGGGAATAAGGAGAATTTACAAGTGTGGACAGATATGTTAAACCCCTTGGGGATAGGCACCTTCAGATTTGATTTTAGGGGCACTGGTGAATCTGGAGGAAAATATCAAAATAAAACCCTCGGTGGTTTTATTGATGATGCTAAAGCTGTACTTAATTATGTCTATCAATTAAAAGAGGTAGATAAGAATAAGATTGCGTTGCTTGGACACAGTTTGGGTGGGACTACAGCTATTTTACTTTCCTCTGAAGATGATAGAATAAGTACTTTAGCAATAACCTCTTTAGCAATAAACCCCAAGAGGGTTATTACAAGACTTTACGATGAGAAAGATTCCCTTTTAAGAGTTAAAAAAAATCATGTCAAGTTTAGGAAGGATAGCGAAATAAAGCTTCTTAAAAATAATTTTTTTCAAGATTCTAAGGACTATGATTTAGTCTTAGAAGCACAAAAAATTCCTTATAGATTTCTAATCGTAGTTGGTGAAAAAGATATTTTAGTTAAATTCCAAGAAGTTAAAAGCTTTACATCTGTTATAAAGAACGCTAAATTAATTAGTCTTATAAATAGCGGGCACAATCTAGCAGAAGATTGGGGAATTGCTACTAAAGAAGTACTAAAATGGCTTACAAAAAGGATGATTTAAATTTTAGATTTCTTTCTGGGAAAATTTTTGACTAATTACTCCAATTAAACCTTCCGGATCCATTTTGTATCGTTTTTCAAGATCAGTAAGTTTTCCGCTAGTACCATATTCAAAACCATGTCCCCTTACGTAAGAAGGTTTTGCTGATGATGACTCCATTACTGCGGCACTTACAAAAGATTGCATTATTTTAGGATTTCCATTATATACTGTTAAGACTGGAATATCCTCTTCGAGTTGTGTTACAAATGAATCATCAAGATTTTTTAAATCTATTACATTGATAACTCGAGTAGGCATATTGTGTTTTGACTCGAGAATCCTTGCGGCTTTTACCGCATTTTCTGTCAAAAAACCACTTGAAACAATCACTAATTTTGGTTTTTTGTCAGGATCATGGGTAATATATGATTTTATGTTTTCTTTATCTTTTTCTTCTCGATAAAGGGGTTGAATATTTTTTCTATGCAATCTTGCATATACTACTCCAGGATTTTCACTAAAAGCCCAATTGAAAACATTATACATGTCTTGAACGTCTGCGGGTTCCAACACATGTACACCTGGCATTGTGAGCATGGCCCCAGGTTGACCACTTGATTGATGGGTTTTCCCATTTTTATCTTGACACAATCCACTATACTCACATGCTATGATCATCCTACTTCCCCCTTGACTGGCCGCATTAATTTGATCGGCTGATCTGTAAACGAACGCGTCTCCGTAATTAATAAAAATTCTAGCCTTGGGATTAGTTATGGATATGCCATGAGCCATTGCAATAACATGTTGTTCTCTTAATCCAGCATCAATATAAGAAGAAAATTCAGAAAACTTAACCAGCTCTGCTAAATCTTTTCTAATAAAATCGGGTGTTATTACATAAAAAGGTATTCTTGATTCTTCCACAATTTTTTTAAATTCTAAAAAATAATGCTCTTGTGAATTGTCTAAATTTAGATTATTTAAACAGTTGGGAGATATTGCAACCGATAATTCCCCATTCTCATTGTGTAGGGATGATTGCTCTGCATCGGGTTTAATTACTAAAGATGGCGCAGTGGTTTTAAGATATACTTTTGTAAATCCACTATCTGCTAATAATCTCTCCTGTCGTTCTATTGCTTCTTGCACGATTGAGGAATTGCAAACACTTAATGTATGATATCCGCAGTAATTTTCTTCCGCCCCTCTTAATTCTTTACCTTTTATAGTATGAGCTATTACAGCTGTAGGCTTTGCTATATATTTCAATTGGGCATATGTTGACATAATTTCTTTAACATCATGACCATCTGCTATTTCTTTAACTTGCCAACCATAACCTTCCCAAATTTTTTTCAAGTCTGACCTTCCATCACAATCTTTCGTAGGTCTTGATAGTTGTTTTTTGTTTGAATCAATTACAACAATTAGGTTATTTAAGCCCAAAGTGCCTGCATGGCGGGCAGCTTCTGCAACATTTCCCTCTTGCTCCTCCCCATCACCTAAAAATACATAAGTCTTGTACGGTTTTCCTGATCGTTTACCTTCAATAGCAGAGCCTACGCCATAGGAAAGCAACATGCCTAGTGACCCACTAGGAGTTATATCTACGCCAGGGGTAGTTTTCATTTCTTCATGTCCTTGCAAGATGGAATCAAGCTGCCTGTATGTGTGTAGATGTTTTTCATCAAATAAATCCATCATTGTAAAAATTTTATACCTGAGTGGCCCTTCATGACCACGAATTAACACCCTATCTCGATCAGGATTATTTGGATTATTAACATCAAATTTTAGATAACCTCCAAAATACAAACAAACAAGTAATTCCACAGATGAAGAAGAGCCTCCTAAATGGCCACTCTCTGCATTCAGTATTGTTTCGAACACTCCTTTTCTAACCTCGCAAGAGATTGCTTTGAGGAGATCAGTTTTATTTAAATCCCTATTTCTATCTTTTTCCATATTTAGCATGCAATTATACCTTATAGTTGGCTTTTGTCAATAACCTGTACGAGATGAGGACATCGGTAAGACTTGACTATCAATATATCCTAATGGAGTTTGGTAATCAAGGGCTTGATGAGGACGGATTGAATTGTATTCAATCAGCCATTCTGTAAGTCTTTGATTAAGCTCCCTTATGTCCTCAAGACCGACATCAATCATCTCCACAAATTCCTCCTGGATGGTTCTGTTAAAGCGCTCAAGTACTGCATTGTCTTTGGGTGTTCTGACTCTTGAATACCACTGAGGGAGGGAAAGTTCATGGCAGGCTTTCTCAAAGTCTTTCTGGAATTCAGAACCATTGTCATAATGAAGATTAATAATCTCTCCCTCAGTTAGGTAGTGTAATCTTCTTAGGAAATCGGCAGCTTGTTTTGAAGAATGGGTTGTGTAAAGCCTTGCATAGGATAACTTTGAATAATCATCAATTGCAGTTAGTAAGTATCTGTATCCTCCTTGAGAAAGGGTAAAGATAACAGTATCTACATGCCAGAGAAAGTTTGCCTTACTCTCTTTCAAGAGAGTGTGAATACGTTTCTTGGGTTGTTTTTGTGCCTGTTTTAGTCTTTTTTCCTGTTTGTTATGTTTTGCTTTATCAAAATACAAATGCTCTTCTTCAATTACCACCTGAAACTTCCAGGAGGAAACATATTCACCGTAAATCTCAGCATATCTCTTTCTCAACTTAAGCTTCCCCCACCTTAAATGCTTTTTTCTTAACTCTCTGATGCGTAATCTTTGTAGCGGAGAAATATCTCGAGTTCTTGTTTTCTCCGGAGCACGTGATCTTTCCTCAAGCATTATTAGATCCTTCTCGTTAAACCTCTTCTTCCACTTATGTAAGGTCTTGGGGTTAATACCAAAATGCTTGGCGGTTTTGATGGCGTTTTCTTTTCCAATGGTTTGATAGAAGATTATCCACTCAAGCTTTAACTGTGCCTTTAAAGACAAAGCATCTTTCCCGCGAAGACGCAATAGCTGCCATTTGTCTATGTCCGGAAGATCTCTGTCTAGAAAATACCGGTAACTTTCCGGTTCTCCATATTTCATCGGTTTCACCTCCTTTAAGCTAGTTATTCTAGCTTAAAAGTGTTACCGATGTATCTCATCTTCTGCATAACCCACTTATATTCTAAGAATTTACAATAATTTATAGTTTAAAAATCAAGGATCTCAATACCCTGAAACTTTAGATTCAGTTGTTGAAAAATAGATTTCTTTAAGCTACAATCCTATAAATACTCGTATTTGAATTAAAAGGACGATGATTTAGCTTAAAATTAATGAACACAAAGAAGATTGAAAAAATTATTTCCGATTTGCTTGTTGAAGTTGGTGAGGATGTTTCACGTGAAGGATTAATCAAGACTCCGAAAAGAGTTGCTAAATCATATCTAGAAATACTCGATGGTTATAAAAGAAATCTTTCGGAAGAAATGACGGTTTTTGAGAATCATAACTATGATGGCATTATTACATCCGGCGAGATTGACTTTTTTTCTACTTGCGAACATCACCTGCTTCCTTTCTGGGGTACGGCGCACATTGGATATATTCCTCAGAAAAAAATGATAGGCTTAAGCAAGTTGGCTCGCGCTGTAGACATTTATTCCAGACGTTTGCAAGATCAGGAAAGAATTACGGTTCAAATTGCTAATGAGCTTATGCATCTTCTTGAACCTAAGGGCGTAGCTGTAATGCTTATTGCAAAACACTTTTGCAATATAGCAAGGGGGGTTGAGAAATCGCAATCCAACATGAAAACGCTAATTTTCAAAGGTGAATTCAATCAGAACACAGTTCTTCAAGATCAGTTTCTTCGCTTAATTGGACAAAAATAGTTGAAATAATGAAGGGAATAGTTGTAGCGTGAAAAAAACCATGATGTATATTTTAAGTGGCATGTCTTTTGCTGGAAAATCTGTATTTGCAGGAAAGATCTCAAAAAGAAAAGGAATTGAAATTGTTGATCCCGATAAGATATCTAGTGAACGAGGGCTGGGATTACACGGGGAATTTATACCAGAAAAGATTTGGATCGAGATTAACAAAGAGGCTCAACGACGCGCAAAGAAACTACTAGAACAGTCTAAAAGTTTAGTGTACGATTCCGTAGCGCTTAATAAACAAGAGCGTGATAAGCTAAGAATTCTGGCTGAAAACAATAGGGCTGAACCAATAGTTATTATTATTAACATAACTAAAGAAAGTGCTTATAAAAGGTGGAGAAATAATGATAAAATGCAAAGACATTTGATTCATATTGATGACTTTAATGCGTGTGCAGATGGATTTGAATTTCCTAAGGAAAACGAAAAATGTTTAATTTACGAAGCGGAAGAAGACTTTGATAAGTGGTTTAGAAAGAACTTAAAATCTTAGTCTATAGTTTTTTATAGCGATTATTGGATGGGACAGCTCTGGTGTTACTGAATAATAGCAATTATTTTTGGTTCATTTCCTTGAACAATTCTTGAAACTAATGTTTTTGTTTTAATTTCTTCTTCATACTTTTCTGGCCAA
Organism: Patescibacteria group bacterium; assembly: GCA_023381035.1. The sequence goes on along the minus strand of JAMCTK010000061.1, from coordinate 14,825 downwards.
GACGGGAGCTGTACATTAACATGTTCATCGATCTTTACGTTTGCTAATTTTCTCAAAGACTGAATTAGTCGAATTGATTCCCTCAATAGTCCCTTTTGTCTTAGTTCTTCAGTAATTATTAAATCAAGATTTACGGTTAAATCAGATTTGCTATTTACAAACCATTCTATTTTTTCTACATTAATTTCTTGTCTTAAGATTTCAAGAACTTCGTCACTTGGCACATTTTTTGCTTCAACATGGAGCTTAGCAAGAGGTTGTCTGACTTTAATACCTTTCTCCTTGCGTATTGAGTGTGCTTTTTCGGCAACTTGATAAATAAGGGTAATTTCATTTTCAAGCTTATCATCAATATAGCCTTCATTATATGAAGGCCAATTTTCAAGATGAATTGATTCCTTTGGAGCAAAAAGAAGATTTTGATATATTGCTTCTGTTAAGAATGGAATAATTGGGCATGCAAGGATTATTAGTCTTTTTAACACGGCTCCAAACACCCTGCTTGCCTGATCGTTACCTTTCTCATCCTTAAGCCGATCCCTACTTTCTCTTAGATAACGGGTAGAAAGTATATCAATGAAGTCCATGATTAAATGTGAAGCAGAGACAAGGTTATATTTGTCCATAGACTTTGTGACCTCTTTTGTTAATTTTTCTATTTTTGAAGCAATCCAGCGATCCATTACATCTTCGATTTTATCTGATTTCGGGAGACTATAATCATGTTTTTGAGTTGCATATAGTTTATAGAAGGCAAATGTATTCCACAGTTTACTGAGGACGCTGTTCTTAATTTCAATTATAGATTTTTCGTGAAAATTAAGATCCTCTGCTTTCATAAGAGTAGAGCTCATTAAGTAAAGCCGAAGTGGATCAACTCCGTGTTTATTTATAAGAATCATCGGATCAGGGTAATTTTTTTTCGATTTACTCATTTTAGATCCATCCTCTGCCAATATTGTTCCCGTTGCTACAGCGTTTTGAAAAGAAGGTTTTCCAAATAAACCAACTGAAAAAACATGTAATGCATAGAACCATGCGCGAGTTTGGGCAATATATTCGGAAATAAATTGAGCTGGATAACTTTTTTCGAACTTTTCTTTATTCTCAAATGGGTAATGGATAGAAGCAAATGGCATGCTTCCCGACTCGACCCAGCAATCAAATACCTCGGGAATTCTTCTTCCTCTTATCGTCTTCTCGTCATCTACCCAAATCTCGAGTGGATCTAAAAATTCTCTATGATAATCTTTAATGTTCTTAGCGTTGTCCGGTGAGATAGCCCACTTTTTTAGTTCATTGAAAGAACCTATAACGCGTATTTTCCCATATTTACGATTAATCCAAATTGGCATCGGAGTTCCCCAGTAGCGCGATCGCGAGACATTCCAATCGGGCGCACTCTTTAAACCTTTTCCGAATCTTCCATATTTTAAATAATCTGGGTACCATTTTATTTCTTTGTTCTGCTTGATAAGTTCTGGTTTGAGTTTTTGCACATTGATAAACCATGCCGAAATAGCATTAAAATATAAAGGAGTATTACAGCGATAACAAAATGGATATGAATGAACAACTTTTTCAGAACGAAAATTAAGACCTCTTAATAGAAGATCATCTAGTATCCACTGCTCGGCTTTTTTATAAAATACGCCATCAATTGGTGTAACGAATGAAAGAAATCTTCCTTGCTCATCGAGAGTAGGTATGCAGGGAAGATTTAATTCTTGAGCTAGTCTATAATCGTCTTCACCGAAAATAGCCGCAATATGTACTATTCCTGTTCCCTCTTTTATGCTTACAAAATCTGAAGAAGCGATATAATGTGCCTTTTTTCCATCTAAAGGCATATAGTTATAAAGTGGTTCATATTCATATCCAATTAGTTCCATGCCCTTTTTTTTATCAAGGATTACGAGATCTGTTAGTTTTTGTTTAAATATTGATTCTGCTAATTTTTTTGCAACCCAATATTCGTTATTTTGCCAGGCAACCTTGACATACGTTGTTTTTTTATCAACAACAAGGGCAACATTTCCAATTAATGTCCAGGGGGTAGTCGTCCAAGCAATAAAATATTCTTTGCTTGAGCCTTTTCGCTTAAAAGAGACAAACAAAGAGTTGTCTTCAATATTTTTATACGAATTATCCATCGCAATTTCGAAATTTGACAGAGGGGTTGCGCACCTAGGGCAATAAAGAACCACTTTGCGTCCTTCGTACACTAGGCCTTTTTCAAAAAGTTGTTTAAACGCCCACCATACAGATTCCATATAGGAATTATCCATTGTTTTATATGATTTCTTAAAATTTACCCAGCGTCCAATTCTTTTAATTAGTTTTTCCCAATCCTTGTCGAAATGAAGGATAGTAGATCGACATGCTGCATTAAATTTGCCAATTCCCATTTTCTCGATACCTGTTTTTCCACCTTGAAGATCAAGCTCTTTTTCAATGATATTTTCTATTGGAAGACCATGACAGTCCCAGCCCCATACTCGTTCAACTCTGTATCCCTTCATTGCCCAATACCTTGGAACGACATCTTTGATTGTTGAAGCTAATAGATGTCCATAATGTGGGGTGCCTGTAGCAAAAGGGGGGCCATCATAAAAAATAAATCTTTTATTCTCGGAACGTTGTCTTATTGACTTATCAAATGCATCAACTTCATCCCAATAGGATACTATTTCCTCTTCAATTTTTGGTAAATCAAGTTGTTGTTGAAAATTTTCAATCTTTTTTAACATAGTTCAAAATACGAATTATTCTAACATAATCGTTAAATCTAAACAAATTTGCCATCCCCCCCCCAAGGACAGTTCTAGAAGCCGTTATCTTTGTTTTGCGTAATACTCACTTTTTGTAATTTTCTGAAAGACGCCAAAATTGCCTTATTGACACAGAATTGAGATTACTGCTTGATAGTTCTGATTCGGTTCGCCTTGCATACAAAAGTGGAAAATTAACAAGGATATCTACCTTATTAGCATAACCGAGGGAAAAAGCTTGAACCTGAAAAAGATCATGATCTCTATCAATTCCTATAGCGACACCATTATTCATTTTTGTTATTTGTCCCCAGTGATAATAAAAAACTGTTTCATATAAAGATTTGCTGTGCAATTTCAATTGTCCTTTTTCAGTATACCAATTAATAGCTTCTTTTTCACTTTTATTTATAGTTGAAAGATTTCCTATTTTTAAATTTTCAGAATCTATTAACTCTGGCATATATCTCTTGATATCTATTAGTGTCATATCTCTTGCAATTACCTTAAGATCTTCATTTTTTATATTATTAAAATTGTTAATCGACCTCCAGTTTGCGCCGCAAATTTTTTCGCATTCTTGCTCAACTTCATTAATGAAATCATCGAGAGCTACCAACTGCATATCTATTCTAGAAGATAGTTTTAATGAGGCAATCAAATTTTTTATTGTTTGGTAATGTTGATTCATCTTTTCAAGGAGCTCTATGACGCGATTCTCATAAATATATTTATTTGCAATATTTGGAAATACGACAGGGAGGGCATATTTTCTCCCAATAGGATGATAAAGCTTAACATTGACTTTTTTCGCATTAATATTCATAAATATGGAATAAAGCATATATATATATCTATTTACGCTTGTTTCTTTAATTTTTTCAACTAAAGTGTTTTTATTTGTAGTGTCAGATTCTCTATGTGCACAAAATATTGAGGAAACAAAAATTGAAGCGTCTTTTCTTTCTATTATTTTGTCTAAAAAATAGAGAAAATCTTTCATGCTATTGCTATTTTGCTCACTCCAGCCATAGTAAGATATCTGGAATCCAAATATCATTGATGAAAAAAATGCTACAAATTGTAAGTCAAAAATAACCTTATTGGCGAATTTTTTTTCAAGAGTGCGATATGCCTCTGCATAGATATTAAGCGTTTTATCTTCAATTGTTTTTCCACTAATTAAAAAAAGCATTGTTCTTATCAATTTTTTCCAAGCATTAGATTTAGTCGTGCAAACTTTATTATTAATTTCTTTACTAGATAAATATAATTTTGAATTATTTACTATTTCAGGTTCCTGAATAGAACTCATAAGAGAGTGGATATCGATATACTTACCTGTTAGGGTTGAATATTTTGGATATGGTCTTAAATCAAAAAAATATAATTTATTCATAAAAAAACTTTTTTATTAAGTAATTCTGTTTAACCCTACATACTAGCTAAATATATTGCTAGAAATTTTAATTGCATTATATTTAGTGAAATTGACATTAAAGAGCAAATGGAATTCGTAATATTATACATACACGAAAGTAAATTGATATTAGCCCGTATTCTAATAACAGTTTTAACCGCTTGATAGGAGAAATACTTTCGGGGGCTTTGAACTTCAGATGTTTTCTTTGAGAGCAATTTTTCTATTAAGCGGTTCATAGAGTAGTCACCAGAAATGATATCGTAAAATTTATTCCATTTCAACAAACGTTTAATATTTAAAACATTCTTAAACTTTTTGCACATTGCATGCATGTCCAGACAAACCATCTTTTTCCCACTGGCTAGCCAATGCTCGTTCTATTTGAACTAGTTTCTTATTATGTATGATTTCATATTTTCTTGCTCTATGAAATGAATCATGTCGAATCCTTGATCTTCAGGGTTGCAATAGTTTTTAAAATTCAGTGGTTAAAGATTTGAATAAGTTATATAATATAATCAGCTAATAACCAAAAATAGCAGTCATGAAATAAGAGGAGAAAAACTATATATTTAAGAGGCGTTTCAAATTCCAGAAAATTAGAGTAGAAGAATGAAAATTATTTCAATGTATGTTTCATCAATAGATGGTAAGATAACAAAATGGAACAGAAGGCCATCTGAGTGGGCATCTATTGAAGACCAGACACAATTTTATAAAGCACTTGAAGAAAACAATTTAATAGTAGTGGGAAGCACGGGCTATGATGAAGGAATAAGGTCGGCGAAGGGGAAATTGCTTATGGTTATGACTCGGAATCCTCAAAAATACAACAAGCTTACTGTACCAGGGCAGCTGGAGTTCACACAAGAATCTCCTGAAAATTTGGTTTCACGACTTGAAAAAGTCGGCTATCAACAGATGTTGCTTGCGTGTGGACCACAATTAACAACGAAGTTTTTTGACCGAAAACTAATTGATGAATTATGGGTTAATGTTGAGCCTAAAATTTTTGGTCAAGGTCATTATATGATTATAGAAGAACCAAGAGATATTTCATTAAAATTATTGACTATGCAAAAAATAAATAATCAAGGAACTATTTTATTAAAATATAAGGTAATCAAAAATAAATAAAGAATTCTTTGGAAAAGCTTTTTTCATTTTAAACGGGCTTAGACTGAGATTCGCATGGGAATTGGGCTCAGAGGCTATGGGCAAAAAGATCCATTAGTTGAGTACAAGAACGAAGGATTTGAGATGTTTGATAGATTAATGGCTTCAATAGATGATGAGATTGTACATAGGATTTATAAAATTCAAATCCAACAGTCACCTCCAGAAGCAGAGCAGCATCAGCATGTTGTAGCTCCTTCAGTGCGGTCTAACACAGCTTTAGTATCCACGTCGAATAATTCTCAGGACACTAAATCGGCAACAACGAGTGACAAAAAAAGCTTGGTCGTAACGATCCCTGTTGGTGTGGAAGCGGAAAAAAATACAAGAAGTGTCATTATCCCAACTAATATTAGTTTGTGCTTTCGATTAAATCAGACACCTTAACAAACTCAAACCCCTGTTTTTTTAAATGTGGCACGATTTCCTTAATTGCATCGAGAGTTTTTGGAGAATAAATACTATTGTTGAAATGCATTACGACTATTGAGCCATTTTGAACCCTCGATGTTACATTATGAATGATGTTTTGAGCGTTTTGATTAAAAGCATCTCCTGCAACAGTGTCCCATTGGACAATTCTCATTCCGTATTTAGAGATTGATTTTAAATCAATTTTCTCATAACATCCTCCCGGAAATCTAAAAATCCTTGGTGAAATTTTTGTTATTGAAATAATTGTTTTTTGAGCAGTTTCCACTTCGTTTTCAATATTGTCTCTTTCTATAAGTGGAAGTCCAAAGCAATTTGCGGCAAATGCAGGATGGGAGTAAGAATGATTTCCGATTTCAAAAAGGGGGCTTGCGGCAATTTCCCTTGCAGCATCTTTATATGTTTCAACCCATAATCCAGTAACGAAAATTGTAGATTTGATTTTGTTTTCTTCCAGATATTCTTTTAAGCGTTTGTCATACCATGTAGCAACTTTTTTCTCTTTTAACATATCAAGCATTCCATAAGTTAAATCAGCGTCAAAAGTCAGAGCAACTTGCTTTTTATTTCTTGGGCCATTTTCAATAACTTCCGGTAATAAATTAGACGGTATGGAAGATCTTTTTTGACAGACATAATTTCTTGGTGACGGTTGCTTGTCGTGGCTTATTGGATAGATAAATTCCGCAGAATTCTTGAAAAGATAATTGCAATAATTAATTAGCAGAAGAATTGCAGTAAGGATAACTAGTATATGCCAGACGGGTTTTTGCTTTGGTTTTTTTCCTTTTCTTCTCATCCTGATTTATAAAGTTAGGCAAGCACTGCGAAAGATTCATTCTATCAGATTTATCAAAATTTATCCCCTCTGATTTTAATTTTTTCATTTGATTTTTTTTGCCTCCAAAAGCATATCCTTTAGCAAGAGTCCCATCAGATTTTATGACTCTGTGACAAGGAACGTAACTTGGATTTTTATTGGCATGCAAGGCAAAACCCACAACTCTTGGGGTTGTTTTTACTGCATCTGCAACCTGTTTGTACGAAGCGACTTTGCCTCTGGGAATTTTGGAGACAATCTTATATATTTCTTGGAAGGTTTTCATTTTCTCTTTTTTCTTTTTCCAGTCTTTGTTCTATTTTTTTCATCTTATCATTAACTGCTCTTTCTATATCCACTCCTGCGGCATGTGCGAGCTGAATAACTGTAAGAATTACGTCTGCAAATTCTTGGTAGATATTTCTTTTATCGAACTTATCAAGCTTTGATTTTCTCTGCAATTTTAGGATTCCTAAAATATCGTTGCACAATTCTCCAACTTCCTCGTTTAATTTTACTGTTTTTGCAAGAATCTCTCTTTCTTTGGGAGATTCTACTATATATTTTAATTTTGTCTTATCATCTAAAGCGCCTATTTTTTCCTGAAGATTTTTTAAATTCATGTGTTTTATTCTAACACATTATCTAATTATGAGAAGCCAGAAGAGAATGGCTAGTACTATTCTGTAAACACCAAAAGGTATAAAAGTATGTTTTTTAATAAAATCCAGTAAGAATTTAATTGCTAGAATTGCAAAAATAAAAGATCCGAAAAATCCAATAAAGAGAGCTATATATTGTTGAGAAGTGTAGGAAATAAAATCACTTTTTAATATATCAAGTCCTGATGCAGCAAGCATTGTCGGAATAGCCAAAAGAAAAGAAAATTCAACCGCGGCTTTTCTTTTTGTTCCTAAGAATAAGGCGCCTATAACCGTAGCGGCAGATCTTGAAACTCCGGGGACTATAGCAAGAGATTGAACGACTCCGATTAAAAAAGCATTTTTATAGCTAATTTCTTCAACCTTATTTGCGTGGTGTTCCTTTTCTTTGTACATCAGCTCGAGAATTATAAGGATTATGCCACCAATTAAAAGAGCAGCTAGGGTAATATATGTGTTTCCCAGTAAAAAAGTTTTTACAATTTTATATAAAATAAATCCAATAATTGCTGTTGGGATAAAAGCAATCGCTATTCTTTTCCACGCTTTAATATTTGTCGTAAGAGTTTTCCAATATAAAAAGATTACAGCAAAAATTGCGCCTAGTTGGATAATAATTTCAAAATCCTTTACAAAGTTTGTCTGAGCAATATCAAGTAAATTTGAGGTTAATATTAGATGACCGGTTGAAGAAATTGGTAGAAATTCCGTTATCCCCTCAACGAAAGAAAGAATAAATGCATGTAAGTAGCTCACTAAAATAGTATAAGGTATTAAGAATAAACCAACAAGGTTTTTTGTAAATGGGTTTGCAAAAGAGCAAGGCTTTAAATACAATAAATTTATGGCAGAAAAAAAAGAAAAAAAGTCAGAAACGGAATGGGATATTCGCAAGATTGTTCTTGTCTTAGCATTAATCATTTTTGTTTTAGTTGCTGGAGTTTGGTTAAAGAGGGGGTATTTTGCTCAGATTAATTCACAAAGGGTAGTAAAAGACGCTTCTACGGAGGTTCCCAATTTGCAAAAAGTTGTCCAGTCAAAAATAGAAGACATAAAAGGTGAGGCTGCAAAAATCAACGTAGAGGAAGTAGCTACTTCTTCTCCTCAAATGCAAAAAGTTATTAATGATTTAAAGTCGATTCAGAATTACCCCAGTAGTCAGGCTAGAAGCATGTGTGAAAAAATTTGTAACGGTTTATAAAATGGCTAAGGAAAAAGATCAAAAAACTTTAAACCCAATTAGTAGATTTTCGAAAATTATTGGGCCCGGCATCATAACCGGAGCTGCTGATGATGATCCGTCAGGGATTGCAACATATTCTCAAACTGGTGCACAATTTGGTTACGGACAGCTTTGGACTGTAATCTTCATGTATCCCCTTATGACTGCTGTTCAAGAGGCCTGTGCGAGAATAGGCGCTGTTACCGGAAAGGGATTGGCAGCAGTAGTCAGAGATAATTACAGCAAGAAAATTCTTTATATGATTGTTTTATTAGTGGTATTTGCCAATACAATCAATATTGGCGCTGACATTGGCGCCATGGCAGAGTCTATGTCATTAATTATCCCTTTGTCTTTTGTTCATTGGGCTCTAATCTTTACAATCTTAATGCTCAGTTTGGAAGTTTTTACCTCTTACTCTACTTATTCAAAAATATTAAAATGGCTTTCTCTTGCTCTTCTTGCCTATCCTGTTACGGCAATTATTGCTGGTCAAAACTGGCCTGTTGTTTTAAAGGCAGTCTTTGTTCCCAATATTCAATTTGATTTTAGCTTTTTCTTTATTTTGACCGGAGTTTTGGGTACAACGATTTCTCCTTATATGTTTTTTTGGCAGGCATCTGAAGAAGTTGAAGAAGAAGTAGAAGAGAAAAGAGTTGGTCAAAATGGAGGAATTCCAAGAATTAGCAAGCGGTTTCTGAGAAATTTAAGAATTGATACGTTTTTAGGTATGTTTTTTTCAGAATTGATAACTTTCTTTATAATTATTACAACTGCTTCTGTTTTGAATTCAAACGGAATAACAAATATTACATCCGCAGCGGACGCGGCTAAAGCTCTTGAGCCTCTTGTCTCAACTTTTCCGAATTCGGGGTTTGTTGCAAAAATCATTTTTGCAACAGGAGTTGTAGGAATTGGCCTTTTAGCTGTTCCTGTTTTAGCAGGATCCGCATCCTATGCCCTATCTGAGACATTTCATTGGAGAGAAGGGTTATTTCTTAAACTTAAACAAGCTCATGGATTTTATGGAATTATCATACTTGCAACTTTAATAGGTCTTTTAATAAATTTCATTGGAATAGATCCAATTAAAGCACTGGTTTTTACTGCGGTGTTTAATGGTATAGCATCAGTCCCCTTAATTTTTATGATTGCTAAAATTTCAAATAGCAAAAAGATCATGGGTGAGCATAAAAACGCTCCTATTTCCACAGCCCTCTTGTGGCTTACTTTTGCCGTCATGGGCGGATCCGCTATAATAATGTTTGCGTCTCTTGGGGGAAGATAACATGGAAGACCTAAAAGAAAGAATAGATAAGCTTATTCAAAAGCTTGATATTGATAAAAAAAGACAACTTGCAAGAGAAATAGAAGCTCTTTCTGTTTCCCAAAATTTTTGGCAAGATCATCAAGTTGCCGCGGAAAAAATGAAAGAGTTATCCACTCTTCAGAAAGAAATCGCAGATGCGCAAACTCTTGAGGAATTATACTCTAGCGGAGAACACCAGGAAGCAGAAGAGTTGCTAAAAGAATTGGAAGTCCTTCTTTATTTTTCCGGGCAATATGATAAAGGCGATGTAATTATGTCAATTCATTCCGGTCAGGGAGGAGTCGAAGCAATGGATTGGGCACAAATGCTTTATAGAATGTATACGAGGTTTTTTGATAAAAAAAAGTGGAGCTATGAAATTATTGACCAAACTCTAGGTGAGGAGGCAGGAATAAAAAGTATAACCTTTTCTGTTTCGGGACAATACGCATATGGATATTTGAAAAATGAAGCAGGAGTGCATCGATTAGTAAGGCAGTCACCTTTTAATGCTGATAATCTGAGGCAAACTTCTTTTGCCATGACAGAAGTTATGCCCGATATCGGCGATGATCCTCAAATTATTCTTAAAGAAGATGATTTGGAATGGGATTTTTTTAGATCGGGAGGACATGGAGGACAGAATGTAAATAAAGTTTCCACAGCAGTGCGTTTAAAGCATAAGCCCAGTGGAATTATAGTAACTGCTCAATCGGAGCGCTATCAGGGTAAAAACCGGGAATTTGCTCTTAAAATGCTAAAAGCAAAACTTTGGCTTAAGCAAGAGGAGGATAGGAAAAAACAAGAAGAACAATTCAAAGGAGGTTATAAAACTCCTGGATGGGGAAATCAAATCCGCTCCTACGTATTGCATCCTTACAAGATGGTTAAGGATTTACGTACAGACTACGAAACCTCGAACGCTGAAGCAGTTTTAGACGGAAATATTGATGATTTTATAGAAGAAGAACTTCGCGTGCTCTAAAAGGTTGCCAAAAAGCCTAAAATGTGGTTTACTAGATGTTATACCGCTATGGAAAAATTAGACGATAGCAAAACCCTTGTTAGAAATTTTGATTCTAACAGTCCTGTTTTTTTCACCACAAAATTAATTGTATTTATTATTATCGCTTTAATTTTAGGTGCTGGAACAGGATACTATTTCAATCAAGGTGGAATAAGTGCTGTTTCCAAGGTTACAAATACTCTTAAATCTTCCTCTATCCCGAAAGGAACCACTGAAGGCTCTTCAGACACAAGTGTTTTTAAGGATATAGCAGAAGGAAAATTAAAAGAAGGAGGAATTGAGGGTGAAGGCGCATATCATTTAGTAAGACCCGGAGGAGATAGTCAAAATGTCTACATGACCTCTTCGACAGTTGATTTAGGAAAATACGTAGGAAAGAAATTAAAAGTATGGGGTCAAACTCAGAAAGCCCAACACGCGGGCTGGTTAATGGACGTAGGTAAAATCGAGGTTTTAGAATAGTCATGATAAAGCTAGATAAAGTTTCCAAAAGATTCGGGACAGGAGTCTTTGGTCTGTCCAACGTTTCTCTGGCAGTTAATAAAGGAGAATTTGTTTTTTTGGTTGGACCAAGCGGGTCAGGTAAGACTTCTATCTTCCGCTTAATAATTCGAGAGATGCTTCCAACTGAGGGAACAATTCTTGTTAATGATTGGGACGTAGGAAAGCTTCCAAAGTCCCAAATCCCCCATTTAAGAAAAAAGGTTGGTATGGTTTTCCAGGACTTAAAGTTATTAACAGACCGCACGATCTTTGAAAATGTTATCCTTCCACTTGAAATTTCCGGAATGCAAACTGATGCCAAGAAACGCGTCGATGAGGTTTTGCAGCAGGTAGGTTTGGAAAATCATAAAGATAAATTCCCGATTCAGCTTTCAGGAGGAGAGTTGCAGCGAGCAGCAATTGCCAGAGCTCTGGTGCTCTCTCCAGATATCTTATTAGCAGATGAGGCAACCGGAAATTTGGACATGAATACCTCTTGGGAAATAATAAAACTTTTGTCAGACATTAATGAAAAAGGGACAACTGTGCTTATGGCAACTCATAATTTGGATATTGTTAAAAATCTGCAGAAAAGAGTTGTCGAGCTTGAAAAAGGACATGTAGTAAAAGATTTGCATCAGAAGAAAACAGATCATGCTCATGTTGGAAAACAAACAGAGCATAAGGAAGAAAAGGAAAATAAATGAGATACACTAAAACTACCTGGCGCAACATTAGAAGATCTCCATACCAAGCTTTTGCAGCAATTCTAATTATGACATTAACTTTTTTGGCAATTTCTTTTTTTGGATTTTTACTGTATGGGTCTTCAGCTGTTATTAATTTCTTTGAATCAAGACCTCAGGTAACAGCTTTTTTCAAAAGCGAAACAAAGCAGACGGATATAAATGCTTTGGAAAATAGTTTGCAATCAACAGGCAAAATTTCATCAATTAAATATGTTTCCAAGGAAGAAGCGCTAAGAATTTACAGACAACAAAATCAAAACGACCCGCTTCTCTTGGATTTGGTTACAGCCGATATTCTCCCAGCGTCTCTTGAGATCTCAACAATTAAAATAGAGGATCTAAATACAGTCTCCGAAACCTTAAAAACATCACCAGCGATACAAGAGGTAGTCTTTCAAAAAGATGTAATCGCTACTTTGACATCCTGGACAAATGTTATTAGAAAAATTGGAATAGCCTTAATATTCGTGCTGTCATTGGTTTCAGTATTTATAATAATTACAATTACGGGAATTAAGATTTCTCAGAAAAAAGAAGACATCGAGATAATGACTCTAATTGGAGCGACGAGATGGCACATTAGATGGCCGTTCGTATTTGAAGGTATTTTTTACGGTGTTACAGGGGCAGTTATAGGATGGGTACTGTCTTCCTCAGTTCTCTTATATTCGACTCCCTTCCTGTCTGATTTTATGAGAGGAATTCCCGTTTTCCCAATTCCCATACTATTCTACTTTTCTCTTCTCGGCGGAGAATTGCTCCTGGCAATAATCTTGGGAGCTTTTTCAAGCTTCCTCGCGGTGCTCAGGTATTTAAAATAGCATTTTTGTTATGCTAAAAAAAACATTTTTCTTATCATGTATCATCTTTTTTAGCGTTATCTTTTTTCGCTTAATGAGTTATAGTTTAGCTCAAACTCCTACCCCCACTTCGGCTCCGGACACGTCTGAAAAAGCGAAACAGCTTCAGGAAAAAATTAAAGAGTATGAGGCAAAAGTGAAAGATTTACAGGGGCAGGTTAAAACTCTTTCTTCCCAAATTGCAGTAATGGATAATCAAATAAAACTAACTCAATACAGAATAGATTCAGTAAAAGAACAACTACTTAATTTATCAGTTGACATTGATACTGCAACTAAAAAAATAAATAATTTAGAAAAAGATCTTAGTGGTTTAACACAAGTGCTCATTAACAGGATTGTTGCAACGTATAAAGTTGGTTCAGCCCAATCATTTGAGGTTTTAGTTGCTTCAAACAACATGTCTAATTTTTTTACCAGGCTTAATTATTTAAGAATTGCTCAGGCTCATGATAAAAAACTAATTTATGATACCCAGCAGGCAAAAATAGACTATGCAAACCAAAAGAATATTTTCGAAGAAAAAAAATCAAAAGTGGAATTGCTAAAAAAAGAGCTTGAAGGTTACACATTGCAGCTTGATCAGGAAAAAAAGAGCAGGCAAAAGCTGTTGCAGGTAACGCAAAATGATGAAGAAAATTATCAAGATATGCTTGCAAGAGCAAGAGCAGAGTATCAAGCGATTCTCGGAATTTCTGCGGGCTATGGTTCTGAGACTGAAATGGGAGATACTAGAGAGGGTGAAAGAATAGCATCTATTATATCTGGCGTCTCGGCTTGCTCTAGCGGAACACATCTTCACTTTGAGGTTCACAATAACGGTGGAACTGTTAGTCCAACAGGATATCTTTCCTCCCAGGATGTTAACTGGGATTTAGGTTGTTTTAATGGTTCATGTGATGGTTCATTCGGTTTTTCAGGGTCATGGAGATGGCCAATAAATGGCAAGCCAACGATTACTCAAGGTTTCGGTATGACAGCTTATGCCAGAACAGGAGCTTACGGTGGGGCGTCTCACACTGGTATTGATATCGTTTCAGACGATCTTTCTGTAATTTCAGTGAAGGATGGGAAACTATATAGGGGAAGTATTCGTTGTGGAGGGGGATATTTAAGGTATGTAAAGGTTAAGCAAGCAGATGGAATTGATTCACTTTATCTACACGTTAACTACTAAGCGCTCCCTCTATTGATATTTTTCTTTAATACAGTAATACTTTTATTATCTATAAAAGTGAAAACTTTTTTTGGGACATTAATAGCTGTTGTTGTCATATTGTTTTCCAATATTCCTGTTTTTGCTGCAGTACAGTTATCTGTCTCCGATACCCCTCTGTCAATTGATCAATCAAATGATTTTGAGGTTTTAGTTTCACTACTTTGCACTGGTTGCAGTAGCGATTCATATTTAAGAGGCGTCTTTTATTCAAGCGGTAGTAATTATTTTGGTTATAGCAAAAACAATGATGGAAATTGGAGTAACGCAACAGGAGGAGGATGCACTTCATATTTTAAAATATCCTCTTCTGATTTAAGTAAAGAAGGGACTTGGAGCGGTAAGCTTAGAGTTAAACCCGACATCGAAAACCCTTTTTACAATGGTTCTGGTGAATATTTATTTAAGGTGGGAAGATATACTCCAAGTTGCGGTTCTCCAACATGGTCTTCGGAAAAAACGATCACCATTACCGGTCCAACTCCCGTTCCGACAAATAGTCCTGTTTCCACAAATGCGCCAACCAATATTCCAACAATAGCCCCAACTATTAAACCCATTTTAACTATTAAACCAACAATTAAAATTACTCCGACAATTGGAATAAAAGCGAGCAATAAAGATAAAAAAGAAATAATTCTAAAAACTAAAAAAGATAAAGATAAACCATCTCCG
>JAMCTK010000060.1:4900-6324 GCA_023381035.1 Patescibacteria group bacterium | reverse complement strand
CAGGTTGGCCGAAGGGAACATCCGGCGATGTCTGGAAAACATGAAGAATCGCAATTGCGAGTTCTTCTAACTGCTTCTCCGAAAGCATTGTTGGAGTTTCGACTTCCACCGAGAAGGCCTTAGCGTTCAAAGCACTCCCTTTGTCGTAGGGCGCAAGCCAAACAGCCTCAACACCAGAAAACATCTGAAGAGCATTTATTCCTGCTAGTTGTAGTCGTTCAGTGATTTCTAGTTTCTGCTCTTGGCCGAGTCCTTCATAATCAACATCGGATGAAAGAACCCGAATACTAAGCATCTCCCTCTCCTTTCTTACTTCTTCGGTTTGAAGCCTGTTTCTTTCAGGGCGTCTTCGAGTTGTTTTTTGAAGTTGATCGTGGCAGCGATGATTCCCTCCTTGGTTATCCCAAGTAAGGTATTCGCTTCCGCTTCACATACAACCGCGACTTCTCCATATTTTAAGCTAGGAGAAATCAGGTCATCGTGATCCCCACCGGTCAAGATCAATAGGATCAATATACCCAAAGAACCGCCCGTCACACCAACGCGGTAAAATGCCGTATTATCGACTACAAGCTCAAGCTCCTGGATGTACCTGTGGTTACACGATCCAGCCAACCTCTTTGTTATGTCGATGATCCTCTTACCGCTTGTTTTTTCCGGTAAAGCGATTGTTTGCACCACCTTGAGTGCCATTGCCTTCTCCTTTCGCTACTGTAGTTTGTCCGGAATATCTGCTCCTTGAGCGCGTAGTCTATCAACTATTTCCTGCGCAATCTGAGCAAATGCCTGGTGCGCCTCTTCTGGGGTATGTACTATTATTACCTTTCTTTTTTGTGCGCGAAAGCCAAAAGCACAACCCACCAAAGTTCGAATAGCCCATAACACCTTCATCAAGAGCTCCTTACTAAAATTTCAATCAGATAGAGCATAAGCCCACCTTGTTTACAAACTTTTTATAAGCAAAGTGAGCCCATGCTCTTAAAATTCGCAACTAAATCCCGATTAAATCGGGACAAACTTTCAAAGGGCAATTAAAATATCAAATAGACTAGGCGAGTAAGCAATTTACTCGTTTTCATCTGATCAATGAGGTGATAATAGCAGTTTTAAGATCTAAAATCAAATGTTATAGGATAAAAGTAGTTTTAAACAAAATATTCTTCGTTGGGTAATTTCTGAATATGCAACATAGGAATACTTCCCTGCGAAAGAGCATTCAATGCCCGGCTCGGTCCTATTAAGCCAAGTTTATCAAGATATCCCATTACCTCTTCCAAAAGATTTCTATGTCTATAAGAATCATTAGTATAAAATCTATCTTGTACAAATTTTATTGTTCTATCAGCTAAATCTTTTGGAAATTCTTTTTGAGCATGTTTAACCAATGGTTTCATTGATCGATAGGTAAGTGCCTTAACTAATTA
>JAMCTK010000060.1:0-4890 GCA_023381035.1 Patescibacteria group bacterium | reverse complement strand
ACTCTTGTGCCTTCAATTATAACTACTGGGTTGTGAGTTGATGCATAATTAGTTAAGGTACCGATCATTTTAAGCCTAGCTTTTCTTTCCCTTTCATCTTTACCGGTATAATAATTTGCCCCGATTCTATCACTTGCAAAAGCCAATCTAAACAAAGGACTATCAGGTGTTACCGGGATTGGTTCACCGAATGAAGCCACTCTATGCAGACTTTCATGCAGCAAAGTTTTTCCCATCACTACTTCTAAAACGATTCTTTTTTCTACTTGGCTTGCCTCTTGATACTCAGCAGTTGATCTAATTTCGACTTCAGGCAAAAGAATAGGAGCTCCCGGTGCAGCAATATCTGTAGCTACCATAAGTCCACTTTCTTTCTGTGAAAATGGAGATTCTTTTCTTTGCATTTTTCTTTGTAGCTCCTCACCTGCAATTCTTCTCATCGGATGCGTTTCTAATCGCCCTAATCCATGAAGAAATTTTTTTAAGCTTTTATCTGTTACAACTAGGACGTCACTTTTATTAAGTACGGGGATAGTGGTTCCATAATCTCTGAGAAATGTAGTTTTTAAGCACTCATTGACAAGAGAAATGGTTTTATCTGGTATTTGATAAGTAGAAGGTTCTAATATAGCGTACCTATCTTCTTGGCTGTCGTCAACTTGTCCCTTTTCTTCCGAGTTTGTATCAGTCTTCGTTTTGGTTTCAAAATGCCTCGCCAATTTCTCTGATATCTCTTTGTATCTAGTTACTCTCAGACTTAACTCACCTTCAATTTCTTCTGCATTTTGCATTCTACTGGTCAAATTTCTTGCAAAAGCTTCTTGCTGTTCTGGAATAGAACAAAAAGAAATAATATTTTGTATAGTGGAAGCTCTAGTTTTAGAGTTGGAAGCTTCGGACACATAATCTGTAAGTAATTCGGACGATTTTGCAGTTGAAGGATCACTAAAAATAGAAGTCTCAGCCGTAGGAAGATCTCTTGTCGGTTCAATAGGGAATCCTGGTTCATCAGGATATCTTGGTATATCGCGATCAAATGGTCTAGACATAGATCAAGATTATATCAGACTGGATGTTATTAATCAAACTATAGGGTATTCTATAAGATGTATTGGGCAGGGGTGGAAGGAATCGAACCCTCGCTTGCGGATTTGGAGTCCGCAGTCCTACCACTAAACGACACCCCTAAAAGCAATTCAATTATATGGGAATATGAGTGTAGATGCAAATCTGAAATTAACTATTTTGCTGTGGGGAAGATGACTAAATCGTGCTGGCCTTCACTTATATCAAGGGTATATTGACCTACTGCATCACCGCTGTCTAATGCTTCTTGAACAAATTCTCTTGTGGCTTCCGCTTCCTGTCTGACCTGACTAAGCATCACACCTTTTCCATTGAGAAGTTTAAAATGTAAGCTTAATTCTTCTTGGGAATATATAGTGTCTTTTTCGCTCATAGATTTTGACTTTTATAAAGACTAAAGAATTAGAGAGATTTTGTCAAGGGGTAAAAAAATGTAGGCTTGGTAATATATTCTAGGAAAATATTATGGTAAAATTAGGATATGCTTACAGACAGTTTAAAAGAAAAAATTGAGAAAGTTTTGAGCCCAGCCATTCGCGAGGGGCTGGGTGGAGATCTTGGCTTGGAAAAGATTGATTTTCAAGTTTCTTTTACAACCAATCCTGCTTTTGGGGATTTAACAGCAAATACAGCTCTTGTTGCATTTCCAAAACTCAAAGACAAGTTTAAATCTCCCCGCGAATTAGCCGAAAAAATAGCCGAAGAAATAAAAAAAGACAAAGATTTCGAAGCAAATTTCTCACAGGTGAAAGTGGAAGGTCCGGGTTTTATCAATTTCTGGTTTTCCAAAAACGCTTTAACAGAATTTGCCAACCAAGTTTTACAAGATCCCAAAAAGATTATCGAGCCATCAAAGGAAAAGAAAAAAATTATGGTTGAATTCGGCCACCCCAATACTCATAAACAAATGCATCTGGGTCATTTAAGGACTCTTCTTATCGGCGAATCTCTGGCAAGAATTTTTTCGGCAACAGGCAACGAAGTTTTTCGCGCCAATTATCAAGGAGATATTGGGCCGCACGTTGCAAAAGCAATTTACGGAGTCCAAAAATTACTGAAAGAAAAAAATCTTACCCTTTCTGACATTGCCCAAAAACCTGTTCTTGAAAGAGGAAAGTTTTTGCAAAACGCATATATAATAGGTAACAGAGATTACGAAGAACACAAAAATGAGATTGATGAAATAAACAACAAGCTCTATAAAAAAGATCCCGAGATTTGGGAAGTTTACCAAATTACAAGAACTTGGAGCCTTGAATACTTTAATGAATTTTATAAAATCTTCAGTGTCAAATACGATAAATTATTTTTTGAAAGCGAGGTTGCAGAATGCGGCAAGCAAATTGTCCTTGAGAATGTTGGTAAGGTTTTTGAAAAAGACGAGAGCACGATCGTTTTTCCAGGCGAAAAATACGGTCTTCATAACAGAGTCTTTGTAACCCGCGACGGCAATCCAACCTATGAAGGAAAAGAAATGTGTCTTGCACAAAAACAGTTTGAAACTTTCCCGTTTGATCTTGCTATTCACGTTGTAGCATCTGAGCAAAAAGGTTATTTTCAGGTTGTTTTTAAAGCGCTCGAACTTATCGACCCCAAGTTTAAAAATCGCGAACTCCATCTTTCAATGGGAATGGTAAACCTTTCAACCGGCAAAATGTCCTCTAGAACAGGCGAGATTGTAACTGTCGATGGACTTATTGAAATGGTAAGAAAAGCAGTTACAAAACTTGTTAGTGAGGGTAGACTAGCCGAAGGTGAAAAGTCCGAAACAATTGAAAAAATTACCCGGGCAGCCGTCGCTTATGCGTACTTGCGGGTTACGCCAACCCAAAATCTAGTTTTTGACATTTCAAAGTCGATTAGTCTTGATGGCGACAGCGGTCCATATCTTTTGTACACCTATGTTAGAACGCAAAGCGTTTTAAGAAAAGCCGAAGGCGCAAGTTATCAGTTTCAAATTCCGAGTTTTCAATTAAATAAGGAAGAAGAGGAGCTTTTAAGATTTTTAACCCAGTTCCCAGAAACGGTCGAAAGAGCAAAGGAAAGCCTCTCTCCAAATATCATCGCCAACTATCTTTTTGAACTTGCTCAAAAGTTTAACCTCTTTTATGAGAAGCACAAAATTTTGCAAGATGAGAAAACAAAAGGCTTTAGGCTTGCACTCACCGCATCCGTTGGCAAAATCCTAAAATCAGGTTTAGACCTTCTTTGTATTACAGCTCCTGAAAGAATGTAGAATATTAAGTTAAAAGTGTAAAGTGCAAAATTCAAAGTTACAGTTGAAAGTCTAAAGTTTAATTTAACAAATAATTTTAAATTTAGAATTGTAATTTTTAACTACTAAAAAAGAAATTTATTCATTGAATTCAGGTTTAAGATGTGAGAAAATTAATCCGTTTATGAATTTCCAAAAACACATTTTAAAAAACAATTTAAGAGTCATTCTTGTTCCAATCAGAGAAGGGGCAAGTGCTACCACTTTGCTTTTGGTCGGAGCAGGGAGCAGGTACGAAAATCGGGAAAATAACGGCATTTCTCACTTTCTTGAACATATGGCTTTCAAAGGCACCAAAAAAAGGCCATCGGCTTTGGAAATCTCAAGTCTCATTGATGGAATTGGCGCAGAACAAAATGCCTTTACGGGCAAAGAAATTACAGGCTTTTATATAAAATCTTCAGCTGATCACGTTGAAACTGCTCTCGATGTTATCTCAGATATGCTTACTAATTCCTTGCTTGATCCTCAGGAAATAGAAAGAGAAAAGGGGGTTATTTTGGAAGAAATTAACCTTTACGAAGATACACCGATGAGAAAAATAGGCGACATTTTTGAAAGGCTTCTATATGATGATACTCCAATGGGTTGGGATATTGCCGGGAAAAAAGAAGTTATTAAGGGTGTAAAAAGGGAAGATTTTATAAGTTATATGAAGAATCTTTATAGTGCGGGTAATATGGTTCTTGTTGTTGCAGGAAATATTGATCCTGAGGAAACACTTAAAAAAATAGAAGATTATTTTTCAGGTTTACAATCATTTATTACCGAAGGCTACAAAACAGTGACCAGCGGACAAAATAAGCCAAACGTATTCTTAAAACACAAAAAAACAGAACAGGCCCACTTTGCATTAGGTGTTAAAACAGTCGGTTTGCTCGATGAAAAAGACAGATATCCATTAACCGTTCTTGCTGCTATCTTAGGCGGTGGAATGTCAAGCCGGCTTTTTCACGAAATCCGCGAAAGACGTGGTCTTGCCTACTACGTCAGAACTTTCTCAGAAAATTACGTTGACTCAGGATACCTTTCGACTTTTGCCGGCGTTGACCCTAAAAAGATAGATGAGGCGATAAAAGTCGTTATAGACGAATACGAAAAAATAAAAAAAGAAGGAGAAATTAAAGAGGAAGAACTTGAAAAAGCAAAAGAGTACATTAGCGGACATTTTGTTCTTGACCTTGAAGATACAAGATCTGTTGCCTCATTCTTTGGCTCAGATGAGCTTTTAGAAAGAAAAAATGAAAAGCCAAAAGATGTAATTGCAAAAATAAAAAAAGTCAATTTAGATGATATCAACAGGGTTGCAAATCAATATCTAAAAAAAGATCAGCTTAATCTTGCCATAATCGGGGATTACCAGGATGAGAGCCACTTCGAAAAACTCCTAATATAAATTCTAAATTTGAATATCTAAATTCTAAACAAATTATAATTTTACAAATTTAAATATTTAAACATTATTTAGGGTTTAGAATTTAGTGCTTAGAATTTAATTTACTATTGACTTTTTCCTGTACGTTTTAGAT
>JAMCTK010000059.1 GCA_023381035.1 Patescibacteria group bacterium | reverse complement strand
AGATGTGGGAAGATGCTTACAAAACAGCAATAGAAAGCTACAAAAAGATCTAGAATAGCCTCTTTAAAAAGTATATAATAAGCGGATAGATGAAAATTAGTTTCGTAATCCCTGCGTACAATGAGGAAAATTACCTTAAGGATTGCTTACAGTCAATCTTTAACGAAACAAAGGGAAAGGACTATGATTTTGAAGTTATTGTAGTTAACAATGCCTCAACAGATAATACAAAGCAAATTGCCAAAGAGTTTAAAAATGTTAAGGTTGTTGACGAAGAAAAGAGAGGACTTGTTGTTGCGAGAAAAGCAGGATATCAAGCTTCAACGGGAGATCTGATTGCCAATGTTGATGCTGATACGAGACTTACCCCAGGCTGGATAGATACTGTCTTGAAAGAATTTTCCATGAATAAAGAACTAGTTGCCTTGAGTGGCCCTTTTATTTATTATGACCTCCCAAATTTTATGAAAATGATGGTAAGGTTGTTTTACTATTACACATTTTCCTTATATCTTATTGCCAACAAAGTCTTAAAATCAGGCGCAATGCTTCAGGGAGGAAATTTTGTTTTAAAAAGGAGTGCTTTTGAAAAGGTAGGAGGATATGATGTTAAACACTATACTTTTTACGGTGAAGATGCGGATGTAGCAGTGAAAATGTTTAAAGTAGGCAAGGTGAAATGGACGTTCCGTTTACCAATAAATTCATCCGGAAGAAGACTTGCAGCAGAAGGACCGTTTACCATGATGCTTAGGTACACAATTAATTATTTTTGGGTTGTTTTTTTCGGAAAGCCATTTACTACCAAGTTTTCGAACTTTAGATTTAAAACAAAGATGCTATCCATTCGACCCAAAGATCCAAGACACGAGTGGTTAAGCGGAATTTTTACTATCATTACCTTAACGATTTTACCAATAGTTGTAGCAGCTTTACTTTTTTATGCCCTTTATTACTTAAGCGGACAGCTTAGAGGGTTAATTAAATAATTTGATATTTCACATATGTTGCAGAAAAGATTTGACTTTGTAAGACCAGATGACCCAGTTCTTGTTAAAACAGCTAAAGTGATAGGTTTAGGACAGATAAAATCACCAGAGATAGATATTGACATCGAAAGAATGTTAAAGGCAGCATATGGCGAGCAGGAGGACAGAAGTAAGCCGGTTTTGGTTGGCTTGGCTGCACCTCAGATCGGAATTTCCAAGAGAATAATTCTAGTTGATGTTGCAGCTAATGGTAAGGGCGAGATAGGTGATTTAAGAGTTTATATAAACCCTGAAGTTGTTTGGAAATCAAAAGATGAGAGAGAATGGTATGAAGGGTGTTATTCTACTGATAGGGTTTGTGGAATTGTGTCGCGACCAAATAAGGTAAGAATTAAAGCTTGTACCAGAGAAGGGCTTCAGGTTGAAGAAGAATATGAAGGTTACACCGCTAGGATCTTTCAGCACGAAATTGATCACTTGAATGGAGCTGAGTTTGTTTCCCGCATCATTGATGATGATAAGCTGCATTGGGTTGAAGAAAGTGAGTTTCCTCAGTATAGAGATAAGGAGAGTTGGAGAAATTGGCAAAAAAAATGCTCTCGCGATAAATGGAATAAGATCAAGGGGTTAAGCTCCGAATAATAATTGTACTTTTGTGGGCAAGGAGGGAGTCGAACCCACAAGACCTTGCGATCAGTAGTTTTTGAGACTACCGCGTATACCATTCCGCCACTTGCCCAATTTAGAGTATTATATCAGGTTTATCCTTTATTTTTAAGCTTTTTAATGCTAAAATAAGCAATATGACAATTCAGGAAATTTATGAATTAGCAATAGAGTTGGGGAGTAAAGCAGACCCCAGGGGAGTCGAAGGAGTAAAGAAAGCATTAGCAAGGGCAAAGAAAGATTATGATGATCTTCCCGAAAAAAAGAAACAATTTTTTGATAAAGAATCTCTCAAAAATCCTTATGCAGACTCCAGAATTCTCTTTGGTGATCCAAAAACAAAAGTTAAAAAGGTTATCGTAGGTATAGACATAACGACTGGCGAAGTTGTTTTAACAGATAGGTTAAATGAAAAAGGTAAAAAAATAGACCTGATTATTGGACATCATCCTGAAGGACAGGCTTTGGTTGCGCTGGATGAAGTAATGGATGTGCAGATTGATGTTATGGAGTCCTTGGGAATTCCTGTAAACGTTGCTGAGTCATTACTAAGTGAACGTATCAGTCAAGTAAGAAGAACCTTAGGTCCTGTAAATCACTTCCAAAGCGTTGATGCTGCAAAATTGTTAAATATTCCTTTTATGGTAATTCATACAATCTGGGATAACATGGGTCATAATTACATTTCTGCTCATCTAAAAAAGAAAGATTGTCAAACTGTTGGAGAAGTTCTTGAAGCAATTGAGGAGATTCCAGAGTTTGCAATTGCTAAAAAAACTAATTCCGGTCCAAAGATTACTGTTGGATCTCCCAAGAATAGAGCCGGAAAAGTAGCTGTAACCGGTTTCACTGGTGGAACATCAGGATCAAAGCTTATTTACGAAAGAATGACACATGCAGGAATAGGCACTATAGTAGAAATGCATATGGGAGAATCAAGCTACGAAGAAGCAAAGAAAAACCATCTAAATGTAATAGTTTCAGGACACATGGCTTCCGATTCTCTTGGAGCTAATTTATTCCTTGATCAGTTAGAGAAAAAAGGAGTAGAGATTGTTCCGTTCTCCGGTTTAATCAGAGTTAAAAGGATAAAATAAATAATGATTGGCGTAACAGAATTAAGAGCAGGTACCGTATTTGAAGATCAAGGAAATATCTTCGTAGTTCTTTCATATGAGCACATTAAGATGGGTAGGGGAAGTGCTACAATCCGGGTTAAAGTAAGAAATATCAAAACAGGAAATTCTCTGGAGAAAAGTTTCATTAATGGTGCTAAGGTTAATCCGATTCAGGTTCTAAAAAAAGACATGCAGTTTTTGTACAAAGATGCAGACAACGCATATTTTATGAATCCGAAAACATACGAGCAAATAGCGATTCCACTTAAAGCAATTGATCCCGAACATCTATATTTAAAAGAAGGACAAGAATTCAACATTAGTTTTATAGACGATGAACCTCTTTCTTTAAATCTGCCTCCAAAAATTGACTTAGAAGTTACTGAAACAGGACCTGGTGTAAAAGGAAACTCTGCGACCAACAGCTTTAAAGATGCAATTTTAGAAAATGGAATAAGAACTAAAGTTCCGCTTTTTATTAAAATTGGCAACAAGGTTAAAATAGATACACGAACTGGAGCATACACCGAAAAAGCATAATATGCAGTTTTTAATTTTAGTACTACTAGCATGCTTCGTAGTTTTTTTATTTTCTGTTTATAAATTAACTCGTGAGGATTTTGTTTTACTTAGAAAAGATGTTCCCGTAGAACAGATTTTTAACATTGCTTTTCTGACCGGTTTCTTTGCACTTTTATCTGCAAGATTATTCTACGTTTTAATTTTCCCTAAAAAAATATTTATGTCTTTTCTTGGATTTATACTTTTCCCTTATTTTCCCGGACTTTCACTAGTTGGAGGTGTATTGGGAGGAATAATCTTTCTTTACTTACTTTGTATATCTAAAAAACTTCCATTAGGAAGAATTTTTGATTTTTATACAATAGGCTTACTATCTGCAATGCCTTTTGGTTATTTAGGATATATGTTACTTGCAGGCTATAGTTTTGCCAGTCTTGCATCACTTATAATCTTTACTGTTTTTTTAATTATGGTTATCAAATTTATTCTTCCTCAAACATTAATAGGGGAATTTAAAGAAGGATCTTTGTTTATGGCATTTTTACTCGTTTACTCATTAGCAACTTTTTTAATTTCCATTTTCTTTAATGGTAATCCACTATCATTTGACAAGGAGCATGTTATGATCGGGTTATTCTTTGTTTTTTCCCTTGCACTTTTTCTTTATCAAAAGATTTCTTTAAAAAGGTCGATCAAGAAATGAACAAGATTAAAATTATCTTCGAAGATGATGACCTTTTGGTTTTGGATAAGCCTGCAGGAGTTACTGTAAATCGTTCTGAAACAACCAGATATCAAATTACAGTTCAGGATTTCACAGATAAGCACATAAATTTTCCCAAAGATTCTGATCCGGAATCTGATTTTATAAAAAGATCAGGTATAGTTCACAGGTTGGATAAGGAAACCTCGGGAATATTACTTGTTGCTAAAAAAGAAGCTGCTTTTAAGGAATTGCAAAGACAATTCAAGGATAGGGAAGTGAAAAAAACCTACCTGGCTCTGGCGCACGGTAGAATTATTCCTGAAGAAGGAGAGATTAGGGCAGCAGTTGGTAGATTGCCCTGGAATAGAAAAAGATTTGGAGTTCTTGCAGGTGGTAGGGAATCGGTGACAAGGTACAAGGTTATTCACAACTATCAATCCACGATCTTGAATAAAAAAGAAGATTTAACTTTGGTTGAGTTATACCCGGAAACAGGCAGAACTCATCAGATCAGGGTACATTTGAAATATATTAATCGACCTATTTTCGCAGACGAGCTTTATGCAGGTAGAAAAGTTTCGAGAGAGGATAGAAGGCATCTAGAGAGAGTTTTTCTTCATGCTGCCAAGATCTCTTTCAAGCATCCTGTTATCGGTAAACCAGTGGAGTTTATTAGTGACCTTCCTTTGGAGCTAGAAAACCTTCTAAAACAAATTAAATAATTGCCTTGGCGATTTATTTCCTTTACTATATATATA
>JAMCTK010000058.1 GCA_023381035.1 Patescibacteria group bacterium | reverse complement strand
TATGGCAAAAAAATAGGTTCCTTTTAAAGGAAGAATAGCTTGAAATTTTCTGTCTCTTCCCTGTTTTGCCGAACCGCCTGCTGAATCTCCCTCAACTAAATAAAGCTCCGAAACGCTTGGGTCTTTTTCCTGGCAATCTGCTAATTTCCCCGGTAGCGAAGATCCCTCAAGAGCACCTTTTCGAAGAATTGCTTCCTTGGCAGCTTTAGCAGCCATTCTGGCTTTTGCCGCAAGCCAAACTTTTTCCAAAATTCTTCTCCCTGTTCCCGGATTTTCCTCAAAATATGTAGTCAATCCATCTTTTACAATTGATTGAACAACGGGTTGAATCTCAGAATTACCAAGTTTTCCTTTTGTTTGGCCTTCAAATTGAATTCTATCCTGAGGCATTTTTACATAAACGACAGCGGTTAATCCCTCTCTTGTATCGTCTCCGGTTATGGAATCATCGTCGTTTTTAAAGGAACCTATTTTTTTGCCATAATCATTGATAGCTCGTGTTAAAGCCATTCGAAATCCGGTTAAATGTGTTCCTCCGTTTATAGTGTTGATGACATTTACGTAGCTTTCGACATTTTCGTTATACATATTGTTGTACTGAAGAGCTATCTCTACTTCAACGTCTTTATCTGTTCTATTAATAGTTATTGCTTCATGAAGAGGGTTTTTGTTTTCGTTTAGTTTTTCAACAAGTGCTGTAATTCCACCTTCAAAATAATAGTTGATTTCTTTTTCTTGTCCTTCTCTATTGTCGAAAAGATGAAAATAGAGATTTGGAACAAG
Organism: Patescibacteria group bacterium; assembly: GCA_023381035.1. The sequence goes on along the minus strand of JAMCTK010000058.1, from coordinate 7,756 downwards.
ATAGGCCCTTTCCCTTATTGCTTTTTTAACAGTATCAAACTCAAAAGCTATTGTCTGAAATATTTCGTCATCAGGGAAAAAAGTTACTGTTGTTCCAGTCTCATTGTGAATATTCTTAACTTCAGGTTTGTCGTTGACGGTTAAAGGGGTCTTGGCAATTCCCCTTTCATATTCTTGTCTGTGGACTTTTCCGTCTTTTTTTACCTCAACCCACATCCACTTAGAAAGAGCGTTAACAACAGATGATCCAACACCATGAAGTCCTCCAGAGATTTTATAAGCTGATCCTCCAAATTTTCCACCCGCATGAAGTTTGGTCATTACGATTTCCAGTGCCGATTTCTTAAATTGCGGCATTATATCAACTGGAATTCCACGTCCGTCATCAACAACTGTTGCGCTTCCGTCATTGTTAAGCATGATCCAAACATTTTTTGCAAATCCTGCTAAAGCTTCGTCTACGGCATTGTCGATGATTTCTCTCAAAGATTCGTGGAGACCTATCGAATCAGTAGAACCGATATACATTCCCGGTCTTTTTCTAACTGGCTCTAATCCTTCGAGTACTTGAATTTGTTGCGCGGTATAATCTTGCGGAGTTTGTTTTTTTATGGCTTTAGGCATAACTTACCTATGTTAACAGAAAATAATGTAAATGAAAAGACTTGACAAATGGAATAATGTCTATCTAATTTTTTACGTTTATTTTGCTATAAATATTTGTGTTTTTTGCTGATTTTGAACTTGTCTCCAAAGGACTTCTCCTTTTACTTAAGCGATAACAATATGTTCTCCAGAGCCAATCTTAGATTAGCATTTGTATTTTTAATTACCTCATGTCCTTTTTGAAGTCTTTTCATTTTAATTAGGTATTTATCCAAATCAGTGCTCTTTATTTCTTTCTCTTTTAATTTTTTCCTTGTTGCTAAAATTAATCCTTCTACCCACAAAAGAGCAGAGTCTTTTTCTTTGGCAACATCTTGAGCAATTTTTAGTCTCTCCCCTACTCCTGCCTTAAGTAATTTCTCTAAAATTTCTTCAAATTCATTTGAGTTTTTCGTTTCATTTTCGTTTAGTTCAATAATTTTACAACGGGACAAGATGGTTGGCAAAAAAGCATCTTTGTTTAAAGCAATTATAATAATATAGGTATTGGCTGGTGGTTCTTCTAAGACTTTCAGAAGTGAGTTTTGAGCTTCTGTTGTAATTCCGGTCGCGGCATCTATTATAACGCCCTTTTCTTTTCCTTGAGATGGCTTGAGAAATATCTGAGACTGGAAATTACGGACATCTCCAATACCGATAGTTTTTTCAGCAGAGACAATTACGACATCAAACTTACTAATTTCCTTTTTTTTTAAGAAGTCCAGAGCATATTCTAGTCCGGTCGCGGAATTTTTAGAAGCGATCAAAATTGAGTGCATAACTGGCTTGAGTATACCATAATCTTTCATTTTTCAGGCTTGTATCTGCCTTGACAACTTAACTTGTTTATTCGTACTATTAAAGGTAATGCCCGTAAATTCACCGACTAAAGAAAATCAAAGTGTAAGCGATATTTTATTAGCGCAAAAGCTTCTTACTCCCCAACAGTATCAAGAAGTCAAGGTTAAAAGTGCAACCGAAGGAATCCCGGACGCTGATATCTTAGAGTCTTTGAGTTATGTCCCTGAAGAAAAGCTTGCAGAAGCAAAAGCAGCATCTTTGGGTATTCCATATATCAACCTAGAGGCTACTTCTTTTTCTCCCCAAGCTTTAGGTCTAGTGCCAAGGGCTGTTGTTGAGAGATTTCAATTGATTCCATTTATGTTTGATGAAAAAACAAAAGTTTTATCTGTTGCAATGAGTAATCCGGTAGATCTGGAAGCAATAGCTTTTGTTAGTCAGAAAACAGGTTTAACTCTTAAAACATTTGCTTCTTCTTCCAAGGAAGTTCAAAAAGCGATTAATGAACAATATCGTCAAGAAATTGTCGGACAAGTTGGAGATGCTTTGAAAGAGACTGAGGAATATTCTCATACGAAAACAATTGATAGCACTAAAATTGGTGACATTATTAAAGAGGCTCCAATAGCTAAGATTGTTGCAACAATCTTAGAATACGCTGTTACAAGTCGGGCTTCAGATATTCACATTGAACCGCAGGAAGACAGAGTTAGAGTTAGATACAGGATTGATGGAATTTTATATGATAGGTTGAGTTTGCCAAAAAGCGTTCAGGAAGCGGTTATCTCTAGAATAAAAATTCTTTCTGAAATGAAAATCGATGAGCATCGTTCTCCTCAAGATGGAAGATTTAATTTTAAAGTAGAAGACAAGGAAGTGGATTTGCGTATATCTGTTCTTCCCACGTCATTTGGAGAAAAAATCGTAATGAGGTTGCTTCGGAAATCAGGAGGAGTTCCGACACTTCCTGAATTAGGTCTCTCCGGAACGACGTTAAAAAACCTTGAATCAAATATTTTAAGGCCTCATGGAATTATAATAGTGTGTGGACCAACGGGAAGTGGAAAAACTACTACTTTATACTCTGTTCTTTCAAAGCTTAACACAACCAGAGTTAATATCATGACGCTGGAAGATCCAGTTGAGTATCAGATGGCAGGAATAAATCAGGTACAGATAAATACGGCAGTGGGTTTAACTTTTGCCAGTGGATTGCGGGCTTTTCTAAGGCAAGATCCAAATATCATTCTGGTTGGAGAAATCAGGGATCAAGAAACAACTGATTTAGCAATACAAGCTGCCTTAACAGGTCATTTGGTTTTTTCCACTCTTCATACATCAAGCGCCGCAGGTGCCCTGCCCCGCTTAATGGATTTAGGAGCAGAGTCATTCTTATTAGCATCAACCATGAATGCAATCTTGGCTCAGCGTATTGTTAGAAAGATTTGCGCAAAATGTAAAGAGAGCTATGTTCCACCTGCTTCAATTATCAATGAAATGAAAAATGGTTTAGGCAAATTTTTTCCGACTGATAAGGAAATCAAGCTTTATAAAGGAAAAGGTTGTGAGGAATGCGGTAGTACTGGATATCTGGGAAGAGTTGGTATTTATGAAACACTTGCGGTTTCGGAGAAAATATCAACCCTTGTCTTGCAAAAAGCAGACAGTGGTACAATTGAACAGCAAGCTATAGCCGAGGGCATGATCACCATGAAGCAGGATGGATATCTCAAGGCTTTAAGTGGAGTTACAACAGTGGAGGAGGTGCTTAGAGTAGCACAAGAATAAAATGGAAATGCATCCTAAATTAAAATCTTTGCTTGCGGAAACTATAAAGGCGAAAGCTTCAGATTTACATCTCTTAGTAGGTATCGTTCCAGTTATTAGAGTTGACGGTTCTTTATTAAGTTTAAGCGCGTATCCTGCTGTTACAGCTGAAGAAATGGATGAAATGGCTTTTTCTGTTTTGACCACAGAGCAGAAAGACTTGCTTGTAAATAATAAAGAGCTGGATTTTTCCATTGGTTTTGGTGGAGGCGCGTATGGGAATCAGGGAAGATTTAGGGTTAACTATTATTATCAAAGAGGTTACCTCAGCGGAGCATTTCGTTTTTTGGAACCAAAGATTAAAACCATAGAGGAATTAAAACTTCCAAAAATTTGCCATGCTTTTTCTGATTTAAGACAGGGGTTTGTTCTTGTGACAGGTCCAACTGGTCATGGTAAGTCTACTACTCTTGCAGCAATAATTAATGAAATTAATCAAAAAAGACCGTCAAACATACTAACCATAGAAGATCCTATCGAATATATTTATCCAGCCGGAAAAAGTATTATTTCTCAAAGAGAAATGAACATAGATACTCACTCTTGGGGAATGTCTTTGAGAGCAGCTCTTAGAGAGGATCCCGATGTTGTTCTTGTTGGAGAAATGCGAGACCCTGAAACAATTGCAGCTGCGATAACAATTGCAGAAACAGGACATTTGGTTTTTTCAACCCTACATACAAATTCCGCATCTCAAACGATAGACAGGATAATAGATACTTTTCCCGCTTCCCAACAGGATCAAATTAAAGTGCAGCTAGCATCCACTTTAAGAGGTATAGTTTCACAGAGATTGCTTCCTCAGATTAGCGGAGGTAGAGTTCCGGCGGTTGAAGTGTTACTTGCCTCCTCAGCAGTTACGAGCAATATAAGAGAAGGAAAAACTCATTTGATTGATTCAGCAATACAAACTTCCCAAGAAGCAGGAATGATTCCTCTTGAGTCATCTCTCGCAGCTTTAGTTTTATCAGGTTCAATAAGCATCGAAACTGCTAGGAGCTATTCCTTGAGACCAGACGAGCTTATGAGACTTATTGGTTAAATATGAGACTTCATTATAAAGCTGCAACAAATGAGGGAAAAATTCTCACCGGATTTATTGATGCTAAAGAAATTCTTGATGCTGCGAATTACTTAAGAAGCAAGCAACTGGTTCCGATAAAAGTAGAGAAAATAAGCACGAGCCCTTTATATCAATTTATTGCGTCTTTTAATAAGGTGAAAAATCAAGATTTGGTACTTTTTACCAGGCAGCTTTCTTCCATGCTTAATTCAGGATTAACGCTTATGAAAGGCTTGGAGATTCTTAGGGAGCAAGTTCAAAATAAGGCCATGGCAGAGGTTGTTGGAGGAATAATTACAGACATAGAGGGAGGACGAAATCTCTCTAGCTCCATCTCTAAGTATCCAAATGTTTTTTCCCCTATATACATATCCTTGGTAAAGGCTGGAGAGTCCTCGGGTCTTTTAGATAAAGTGCTTCTTCGTCTTGCAGAAAATCTAGAAAAGCAGTCAAAATTAAAATCTACAATTAAATCTGCTTTGATGTATCCCATGATAGTAGTAATTTTAATGGGACTCGTTATGCTAGTAATGATGATTTTTGTAATTCCCCAACTTTCCGTTCTTTATAAGAATTTAAACTTAGACTTACCGTTACCAACCTTAATCATGGTGGGAATATCATCTGCGGTTGTTACTTTTTGGCCAATAATTATTTTTGCGCTTGGGGTTGGATATTACTTTTTTCTAAAATGGAAGAAAACAGAACAAGGGCAATTCTTGGTGGACAACCTACTTTTAAAGCTGCCGGTTTTCGGTAAACTTATTAAGGAGTCAATTTTAACTGAATTTTCAAGAACTCTTGGGTTGTTGGTTGGTACGGGAACTTTGGTAGTTGATTCATTAGTTCAAACAGCCGATACCGCCGGAAACGTTCATTATAAGGTTGCGATTGTAAATTTGTCAAAACAAGTAGAGAAGGGTGTTCCTCTTGGGGAAGCAATGTCCGCCAATTCCCTCTTTCCTCCAATGCTTGTACAATTAGTAAAAGTTGGAGAGCAAACTGGTAAAGTTGACGAAACTTTAGTTAGGGCTTCGGAGTACTATGAACGAGAAGTAAATCAAACAATTAAAACGTTAACGACTGCGATGGAACCGTTTATCATGATAATTCTTGGAACGGGTGTAGCATTTTTGATTATTTCTGTAATAACGCCAATTTATAGTTTAATTTCAAACATTCAGTAAAAAGAGGATATATTAAGTTCAAATTGGGTATTGACAAGTATTTATTGATTTGATTACATTATATTAGAGCATGAAAAAACAACTGTCCACAATAAAGCAACAAGGTTTTACTTTAATCGAACTTTTAGTTGTTATTGGAATCCTCGGAGTATTAGCAGCAGCTCTTATCGCCACAATTGATCCTTTTGAACAGCTTAAAAAAGCAAATGATGCAAACGTTAAAAATACAACAACAGAATTTGTAAATGCAAATGTAAGATACTACACAACCCATAACGCAATGCCTTGGGCAGCAGCTTCTTTAGGGGCAGCAGATTGCGTTGACGGTGCAGGTGGATCTCCAAGCAATGCAACATTAAGCAATTTACCAAATTGTTTAGTTGCTTTAGTAAATGATGGTGAGTTAAAAGCTGCTTTTACAACAGCGACTAACATCACTAAAGAAATTGTTGTCACAGGTGCTGATAAAGATATAATAGCTTGCTTTAAGCCTCAATCCAAAGCTGAACAAAGAGGTACGAATACGAAGTTTGATTCTACTGGAGGAACATCCATATCGGATTGTGCGGCACTGGGAGGAACTAACGCCAATACTGATTGCTACTGGTGCATAAGATAAAAATCTTCTTCAAAAAGCATAAAAATAAAAGTCTTGAAATAGCCCTTTTTTTCTTCTTGTTTTTTTTATATCTTAGTAATCTATCTCCTAGCGTATATGGTGGCGACGTAGGAGATTTAATAACCGCGTCATACGTTCATGGAGTTGCTCACCCTCCCGGATATCCCCTTTTTACCTTGATAGGTTATTTGTTGTCACATATTCCCTTGAACAATACTGTTGCATATAGAGTGGGTTTGATTTCCGTTTTTTCCTCTTCTCTTGGTATTTTTTTCTTTTACAAACTAACAAGAATTTTTACAAAAAGTATTTTAATTTCTCTAACATCTTCCTTGATTCTTGCTTTTTCATATCTTTATTGGCTTTATGCTGAAATTGCCGAAGTCTTTTCTTTAAACGTATTATTTGTAATTCTCTTATTATTTCTATCGATTCTTTTTATAAATGGGCCTACAAGAAAAAAGCTTTTCTTAATCTCTTTTTTTACCGGTCTTGCTTTGACAAATCATCATACAATTATTTTTTTATTCCCAACAATTTTAATTTTAATTATCCCCAAAGCTTTTAAATATCTTAAATCACCAAGGACTGTTTTGAGCCTTTTCGGATTCTTAATTCTTGGGCTGAGCGTTTATATTTACATTCCTATTGCTTCCTTTAGTCGTCCACCTATAAATTGGGATAACGTAAAAGATTTTAATTCTTTTATCCATTTGTTTCTTCGTAAAAGTTACGGAACATTTAAAGCAGGATCTTTTGAGGAAGCAAATTATTTACAAAGAATAGTGAGCTTAAGATTATATTTTTTTCAGCTGATTGGAAACGTCACCTTTCCAGTAGCTCTGGTATCGATAGTTGGGGCGATATATCTTTTAGTGAAGAAAACCAAGCTTTCCCTAGCTCTTCTAGTGGGCTTTATCCTTTCCGGTCCTGTTTTTATAGTCTATGCAGGGTTTCCGCTTTACAATTCATTTAATCTTGGAACAAATGAAAGATTTATGCTTATGTCTTTTGTTTTCATACCAATCTTTTTTGCTTTTGGTCTCCTTTTTTTACGTGATAAATTTTCCGGTTTTTTTAATGGAAGATACTCTTCTCTATTTGTTTTAGTATTTCTTTTAATTCCAATATCCCTATTCAAATTCAATTATCCCAGAACCAACCTGAGCAATGTCTGGGTAGGAGATAATTTAGCAATAGATATTTTTCGCAATGTTCCTCAGAATGGTGTTCTAATTGTTTCGGGTGATACAGTAGTTTTTAATTCATGGTACGTACACTTTGTTAACAAAGTGCGTCCTGATGTAGATTTGGTAAATTTAGGAGCCGAACAACCTTTTTTCTCGTCAGAAAAAGAGAAATATCTGAAAAAATATCCTAAGGACAAAACTGACAGTAACTTAAATTTTAAGGTACTAAAAAACATATCTTTAAGCCGCCCTCTTGCCTCTTTAAGTGTTTTACAGTTTGAAAAAAAAGAAAAATTAATTTGGCTTCCAAATGGTCTGACATCGATTTTACTTAAAAACAAAAAGGAAATTCCAAGTAAAGACAAATTAATAGAAGATAATAATAAAATATGGCAGGAATTTTATATTCAACAATTATGATGAT
>JAMCTK010000057.1 GCA_023381035.1 Patescibacteria group bacterium | reverse complement strand
CTCTGCAATAGCTTCTTTAGAGATTTCTATTTCCATATTCATAAAGAACTGAAAAGTAAGGCCGAGAACTGCTCCCCAGATTATCCCCATGCCAAAATGTGAGGTAAGATACGGCCACAGGATTATTTCTCCGCTTCCCAACCCAAGACCAAGGATAATAAAACTTGGACCGATTATTTTTTTAAGAGGAAGAGCATCTGGAAGTTCTTTAACCAAAAGAGGTTTCATAGACATAATATACTATCTTAAACTCAAGACTTTTTGTCAAGCTTCTTCAAACTGCTTACAAATATCTTACTTAAACTTTTTACATTTTTAACAATTTTTTAATAACATTTTCGTCAGAATACATTTTAAGTTTTGAAAGTCTTTAAGGAAAATTTTATTTTGGGCTAAATGAAGTTCTACGGACTTACGTCTGTAGTATTTTCTTGAGCTCGTCAATAAAGAAATTGTGTTTATGCCTAAATGTTTGCACGTTAGAGTGCAGTTTTCTTAGGGTTTTTGATAAAAAACAACTGGTGAAAGACTGTAGACTGGTTTAAGAGAAAATTAAATATTTAAATTTTATGAAGGAATCATTTCAACGTTGTGATGAAAATACAAGTTCTTCACCCGTTTCTGAAGAAGGCACCTCTTCACAACCATCTCCGTTAAAACCAGATGAACAGCGCGAGGAAATACAAACCTGCATAACCCCCGTAGATTCTATAATTATGGGACAGCAAGTTACAAGAGGAGAAGAAGTTTCGTCTGAAATGGAAAAACCAGATGAGGAGATAAGCAGCTTTCATAGCTTAGTTGAATCTTTGCGTAAAAGAGGAGCAATTGTTCAAGTTATACCTACTGATGCGGAAGAGAGAGCGAGCTATAACTATCGAACAGACACGGTTCGAGTTCATGAAGGTGATTTCTTTAACGGATTTGAAGAAGCCATTCACAGAATTCAAACTAAAGTTATAAAAAAATCTGGTTTTAGAACAGAGCCTTCTATCGACACTTCCCTGGTTTTAGCAGCTGAAGTAGGAGCTGCTTCTCAACTTATTAAAATAAGTGAACAGGAATTGGATGAAATTGAAAAAAAATTTGAAAAACTAGATGCGGAAATAACTGAAGAAGATGTTAAAAAAATGACACGATTGGAAGGAGAAATAAGTGCTGAACATGATATCCTAATTAATTATCAGGCAAAATTATTTTCTGTTCTTAAAAGATTAGGAAAAGAACAGCTTGAAAATTATAAAAAGCTTTTTAAGCATCCCCTATTTGCAGGGGCCGGAAATGTTGCAAGATGGGTCGAAGCAGGCTTGAAATCTCCCGAGCTTATACCTGTTCATGATTCCAGTGATTTTAGCACCTGTTTTATTAATTCATAATTTGCGCTTTCTGGAAATGAACTGTTCAACAACTATATAAATTTTTATTTTAGAAAAGTAAGGAGATTTACAAATTTATCTATGAATATTCATGAAAGAGAACATTTCAGTTCTGATGAGACTGGAATGCGTTTTAAAAAGGATGTTGAGGAAATAGAAATCTCTAAAGAAGCTATTGCAGAGTATATTAAAGGCTGTTCTGAAATTGCGTTAGGACTTAATACTGCTTCAGAAAATATTCTCAAAGATTCTAAAAAACCGATTATTTTAATTCCTTCCAGAGGAGCTATTCCTGTTTTCTTGTTAGCCCAAGATGTCCTTCGGACACTAGATCCTGCTAATGCACTGATTGATCCAAGAAAAGTAAGCTATTACCCAAGAAGAGTTTTTGAATTTTTATCTGAAAATCGTGTGAATATGACCAATAATCCAAATAGAACTGTCTTAGAAAATCCAAAAAAATCTAAAGTTGATGTAGTACTTTACCCCTGCACCTGCGATGTATCTACTGAGCCAGAGATATCTGAATGGTTAGCAAAGAAATTGCGAGGCTCTTGCACTAGAGTTTTTAGTAATCTTATTTTTAAAACTGAAGATTCTCTAGATCTTAATTGGCACTCCTTCTTAATGAGCAAAATACATCCAGATTCTTTTAGAGACACGAGGCTTAACCCCATAGAAATAGATAAAGCATTAAGGGATTATGGAGGCGCTAAAAATGGTCAAATGGTGTTGGTCGATACGGTAATTTCAGGAAGAGCTGCAGAAGATATTGTTACCTCATTTGCATCTTCTGGACATAAGGTTACTTCAATTTTAGCCGTTGATACAAGAGGTGGAGATCATTTTCAGCCAAAAAGAAAAGCAAATATTGAACAAAATATTGCTTGGGAATATATAGGAGATCAAGATCCTTTTAAAGCCTTTCCTCTTATTACCGAAGATAAAGGAGCAGCTTTGTTAGGATTAACCGCGATGAATTTTTCCAATTTTAATAAATCAGGCTTTTTTAACCAAGTTGACCCAAGATTTGAAGAGGATTTTTTACCACAAAGCTGCCTCTACACTTTACCTCCAGGTCACCAACGATACGAGTATGTTAAGTCATTTCGTAACTTTATGGACTTATGTTCAAAAATGATAAAAGGTGAAGATTTAGGCGATTTATCTGAATTTTTAGGAAAAATAGGGCCATTGATTAAAACTCCTCATAAGGAAATGGACGAAAGAGACATTAAAGGGCTAGTTAAAACTGAAGGTAAAGTGACTGCACGAGAAACATCTTCACACATAATTTGTGTAACTTTACCAGATAGAGCAGCAAAAGCTTGGGTAAGAGAATTTTCGGATACTTTCTTTAAAACAGCAGCTTAATCATTCAAATTTATTTTGCAAGCTTTTACATTTATCTTACTTATATTTTATATGTTTCTAATAACAATATTGCATTCTAATAAAGGAAAAGGGAGGTGATACAAGTGGCGGATATAACACCAAGGAGGCTTTTAGAGTTTGCTCCTTTTCGTCTTCCGTCTTTGGAAGATTTTGAAGACTTAGGAGCGTATTTTCCGACTATTCCCAGTGGTCTTTCGGTTTATGAGGATGAAAAGAATGTTTATGTTGAAGCAGCTATGCCAGGATTAAGTCCAGATGATATTGACATTACCTTTGAAAAAGGGGTGCTTTGGATTAAAGGAGAGGCAAAAGAAGAAGAGGCCGGCAAGAAAAGAAAATATTATCGCAGAGCTTCAAGATCTTTTTCTTACCGTGTGGCAGTTCCAACAGAAGTTGATCAAAATGTGGAACCAGAGGCAAGTTATGATAATGGCATCTTGACAGTTCAACTTGCTAAATCTGAAAGAGTCAAACCAAGAAAAATTCAAGTGAAAACTAGAGGAGGTGGTAAGAAAACAGTTAAGGAAGAAATGATTTAAATTATGGTCTTTACTGTTACTGCGAAAAATTGTCGAATTTCAGATCTTTGGTATAGCGATTTTGCAAAATATGCTAGGAAAACATTACAGCTCCTCCCAAATTTAGATCGGAGTGTTATACAGCTGGATTTTGTGATTATAAGACATAGAGGGCGTGATTTTTATGAAGGATCGATTACGCTGCATCTTCCTATAAAAAATTTACATTCTGACTTTGAAGGATATGATGTAGAGAAAGAAATTCAGGAAGGATTTGAGCGGCTTTTTAGTGAAATTAGGAAATATAAAACCACACATCTTGTTAGTGATAGTGAATATTCCAGGCGAGAGACGATTCGTGGATTACCAGAGTTTTTCTTTTTTGAAACGTTAATTGGTAAGTAATTATGCATTTAAAAGTTGAAGAGAAAATGAATGAGCTAAAAAAATATAAAAAAACTAATTTCCCTGTACTTTCTGTTTACTTAGGATATCCGGATACTAAAACACCAACCGAACAGATGATACTTTCTCAGTTTCATTCATTAGTTAGAAGTAATTTGAGTAAACGGGAAAGAGAAAATTTTAAATTTGATATAGAAAAAATTGAATCATTTATAAAAGAGGCATTTGACAGTAGAGGGAAAAGAAGTGTTGTGTTTTTTAGCGGCGGAAATCTGTGGGAAGTGCTGGATTTTGAATACCCTCTACCCTCCTCTTTAACCGTTGATAACTCACTTTATCTTAAACCAATAGTTCAATCTTTAACCGCACATAAAAAATACTTAGTGCTTTTAGTGGATCGCGAGAAAGCAAGACTTTTTACTGTTCACCTTGGGAAAATCGAAGAATATTCGGAGATTTTTGACGCCTCAGTTCCGCAAAAAGTTCGAGCAAATGAACAAGATTTTTATGGCAGAAGCGATAAGATTTTTAGGCATATTGAAGATCATTTAAATAGACATTTGAAGTTGATTGCCAGTAGAGTCGCTGATTTCGTAAAAGGAAAAGACATAAGTTTTATTGTTGTCGGCGGACATAAAGATCTTTTTAAAAAAATGGGAAAACATCTTAATAAAAATTTGCAAAAGAAATTGGACGGAACTTTTGTCACGGAATTAAACATCCCGATCAATGATGTTTTTTTACTAAGCAAAGAGGTGCTGATAAAACAAAAAGGTTAAATGGAAAAATTTATTGTTGAAACAAAAAAAGAAAAAGAAATCGTTGACATTACAGATAGGATAAATATTTTACTTGAAAAAAATTCTATAAAAGAAGGGGTATGCCATATATTTATTCTACACACAACAGCTGCCCTTACTACTACATTCATAGACCCAGAGAACGATTTAGTTTTAATAGATGTTTTTGATATGGTGATTTCAAAACGAATTCCCGGTCATCCTGAGTATCAATATCAACATACTCATATCCCCGCATTATTACCCGACTATGTTCTTGCATCTTATCTTGGAGCTTCACTTTCAATACCTTTTATAGATGGAAAACTTTTACTAGGGGCGTGGCAGCGCGTTGTAACAATAGAATTGAATGGGCCGAAAAAAAGAGAAATTGTAATTTCTTTTGAGAAAGGAGTAAAAGAATGATTTTTAAAGACAGGACGGAGGCAGGAAAACTGTTGGCAGAAAAACTTAAAAAATATAAAGACAAGAATACTGTTGTTTATGCTCTGCCACGCCCCTAGTAAAAGTTTTCCATC
>JAMCTK010000056.1 GCA_023381035.1 Patescibacteria group bacterium | reverse complement strand
AATTTCTCCGCTTTTCATCAAAAAATGTTTTAGGATAGTGCGCAGATTTTCTATTTAAAAATGCAAGTGCAATCTTAATTGAATGGTTCAACAATACCTTTATATGAAGCCGATTGCTAATATTTTTGTTGAGCAATATTTCTATTAACGAATTCACTGCAACTTTCTTTTTGTTACGCCATAAAATTTCATCAGCAAATCAATTCCCAAAATTTATCAATTGATGTGACCGCGACCTTTTCATGAATAGGATAAACATCCTTTCCCGGGTAAATTACAAATCCCTTTTTACACCTTAATTCATCAAGTGAAACCCAGAAGCCTTTCGAGATCTTCGGCTCTAAAGAAAATTTTATTTCGATTGCAATTTCCGGAATATTATTCTTTACTAATAACAGGTCAATTTCAGCCCCAGCACCTGTTCTGTAAAAACAATGCTCGTAATTATTTTTAGTTATATTTATTATTTGTTCAACAATAAATCCTTCCCAAGAAAAACCAACGATTGGATTTCCGTACAATTGTTCCAAACTTTTGATGCCTAGAAGAGCATGTAAAAGTCCAGAGTCTCGGACGTATGTTTTTGCTGCTTTAACAATTCTCTTTTTTACATTTGTGAAATATGGAGTAAGTTGACGTACAATGAAAGTATCTGACAAAATATCGAGATAGTTCTTAACGGTTGGAGCGCTTACTCCAAGTGAAAGTGCTGTATGGCTTGAGTTCCAAAGTTTTCCATGATTGTGAGCCAGTATTGTCCAGAATCTTCTTAGTTGAATTGCCGGTATGCGAATTCCAAGCTGCGGTATATCTTGTTCAAGATAGGTTTTTATGAAAGATTCTCTCCAGATAAAACTTTCTTCAGGTCTTTCGCTAAGATAACTTAAAGGGTAACCGCCCTTCAACCACAACTCATTTACTAGTTGCGATCCGCTTCGCCTTTGATCATCCTGAAATGCAGTAAGCCCGCTGGTGTCGTCTGAATTTGAACTAAAGCTAAGTTCATCAATGGAAAATGGTGTTAGCTCGTGATAGATAATTCTCCCCGCCAAACTTTCCGAAGCGCCTTTAATAAAAATTGGAGAGGCAGAACCAAGAATTAAGAATCGAGCCGGTCTTCTATCCTGATCCACCAAAGCACGGATGACAGGAAATAAAATAGGCAGTCGCTGTACTTCATCAATGATTATAAGTTTAGAAGCGTTTTCATTCAAAAACAATTCGGCATTCTGAAGCTTATTAAAATCCGACGGCAGTTCTAAATCCAGGTAAAGTGAGTTTGGATATTCTTTTAATATTGACTTTGCAAGTGTAGTTTTACCTGTCTGCCTCGAACCGACAATTCCAACTACCGGAAATGATTGTAACGACTCAATCACGCTTTTTTGAAGTTTTCTTTCAATCATGCTTGCAAATTAAAAGATAGACTTTTGATTTGCAAGGATAAATACGCTGAACTTACTAGCAATTTATGGAATCACACTTCATAAATTTAGAGGAGTTGTGGAAAAAGCAAGAAGTCGGAGATATATACGGCTCTACCAAAATTCCCATACATCGATTGAATTAAGAAAAATTCGTTCGTGAAATTTCCAAAAGTACATGCTTTGCAATTATTTATAAGTATCGCTACAAAAAAGGAGAACTCTCAATGAAAAGATGGACTACATTTTTTTGTCTATTAATATCTTTTTCTTTAGCTTTGTCACACTGCAATCTCGATTTGTTGAAGACCAACAAATTGTGGAAGATAGTTTACTTCCTCTTTATTTTCTTCTAAACAAAGCGAAAGTACTTCTTTAAGATTTATATTCAATTCGTCAAGTGTGGCACCTTGAGTATGTGCACCCGGAATCCCGGGAATAATACCAACGTATAATTTTGTTTCAGGATCCCATTCAACATAAGCCGTGAATGTTTTCATTTATAATAACTCCAAATATTTTCTTGTATAATATAATAAAATATGCTGCTTAAAAAGTAGAATACGTAACTTCAGTTAATAAAGAATATCTGAAGACAGAACTTTTTAACAGGGAATTGGGAAAAATATTGAACGACTCGTTTGAAAGAAGGAATGCGCTTGATTACCACGATTTTACAACCATTACAAAATCTGAAATACAAGAATACTATATAAACATAAGGAATTTTGTAACAGAGATTGATAAAATTTTTCAGAAAAGATTATTGGAACATTCTGAAGTTGGCCATCAGCACAGTTAAAAAATAATGCCTTTAGTGTAAGGAGGAAATTATGTACTACGACGCCAAGAGTGTAAAATATATTCGTGATTATCTTTTAGAAGTTGTTTTTGTTGATGGTACTAAGGGAGTAGCCGATTTATCGGAATATTCAAAACGAGGCGGTGTTTTTCCTCTTTTTGCTGATATTGAGTTCTTTAAAAGAGTTTTTGTTAATCCGCCTTCGCCCGACGAAGCTGGGCTTCGGCGGACTAGAAGGTTGGGTATAATGGATCAGAGGAAGTAATATTTTGCGCAATTTGTTATAAACAAGACAAGATGTTATATTTGCTCATGCAAAAACCGAAAAAAATATTCTCTCTTTTTATTTTGATTAGCTTTGGACTATTCTTTGCCCATAGTGAATTGAATTTCCTATGCGAAGCTGCGCAAGGATTAATTTCTCCAAGAGTTTTAGTTTTCAATCGGTAACGCTTGATACAGCGATCATTGAATTCAATGATGTAACAAAGAAATTCAATTTTGATAAACTGTTCTCCATCATCACAGATGATATCACGGTCGAAAAGAAAAACCAGAACGAAATAATTATTCCGTTTCTTCCCAAACGATAATCAAACAAAACACAATCCGAAATTTTACATTCTCTGACTTCTTTCTTTTCATATCCCGAACATTCCAGACAATGTTTCTTGATTGCTTTCAGAGGAGTAAGTTTCATTTTCAGTCTCCCATAATTTTATTAACAT
>JAMCTK010000055.1 GCA_023381035.1 Patescibacteria group bacterium | reverse complement strand
TGCATTAAATTCACCGCCGATACCATCAATCTCTGTCATTATCTCCAAAGCTGTCGGCCGTTTTTCCGTTCCTTTAAAAGCCATGTGCTCTAGGAAGTGGGAGACTCCATTATTCTGTTTTGATTCGTAGCGACTGCCTGCTCCAACCATTGCCATTGCAGTAGCGCTTTCCAAAGATGGCATTGGAGCTGCAATAACTCTGAGACCATTTGCTAAAACTTTGCGTTGATAATTCATTCTGAGAGTTAATTGTACCACTTGGCCTTGCTTTTGCCAAGCAAATAAAGCAAAAATAATTCCCGAATTAAGATTTTACGCAAATTAAGCATGCATCAAAATAGATCGCAATATCTCAGCATGTTTAAGGCTGTTTACGGCTGGAAACATTATGAAAAGCCTTTTTAAAGAAAATGTCTTATTGAGGAATTGTCGCTAATTTGCCCTTCTTGATATTTTTTGACCTATTTTGAACAGCTACATCTGTTCTGGAGACTCAATCCCTAAAAGCTCTAGGCCTAATTTTAGCACTCTTGAGGTAATTAGCGCTACGAAAATTCGTAAGTCTTCCTGCTCTGATCCGAGAATTTTGTGCTTCTGGTAAAAAAGGTTAAAGCTTTGAGCAACATCAAACAGATAATTTGACAAAATATTTGGTAAAAGTTTTTCTGCAGCCTGTTGCTTAATCTCAGGGTAACGATAAATTAGCCTTAGAAGATTTTCTTCTTCAACCTCCAGATTATCGAGCTGGAATTTGTTCCTCTGATTCAAATCAGTTGATGGGATTTTAGATTTAGCAAGAATGCTGTTTATTCTTGCGATCGTATATTGAAGGTAGGGACCACTATCTCCTTCAAGCGATACCGACTTTTCTATATCAAAAGATACATCCTGACCTGTGCCAACCTTTAAGACTGAATATTTGATTGCCCCGATTGAAATTTGCTCGGCCACCTTTTCTTTATCATCAGCTTTTATTCTCCCCTCTTTAAGCATTTGCATAACTTTTTCTTTGACTTGATCAATAAGCCAGTCTACTGTTAACACATCTCCTGTTCTACTGCTCATTTTTCGATCTGAAAGTTGAACCATACCCATGGAAATATGAAGCTGTTTACCTTTAAATTTTTCAGGATCTATTAGATCAAGAGCCTTAAAAACAACTTCGAAATATCCTTTTTGCTCACTTGCTACTACATGAATCTTTCGATCAAACTTAAATGCTTTGTATTGAGCCTGAGCATTACCCAGCTCTTTGCCTTCGTAGGTAGGATTTCCATCTTTAGTTATAAAAACACGCCTATGGAGTCCGTATTTATCTCCGGGGAAAATATATGCACCCTGGTCAAGCAAGAATACCTTAGGTGTATTGTCTAATACTGTCTGCTTACCAATCTGAGCCATTTCGGATTCGAAAAAGAGTTGGTCAAAATGCGTATAAAATCGGGTATAAAACTCGTCGTAGTAATCTAAACTCCATTTTCTAGTTTGTTCATAAATTGCCTTAATATCTTCTGTTTTTGAGTAGAGCTTCGCATTTATGTCATCAATTTCCTGCTTATGCTCTTCATAATCCTGACTGCCAACTACGTACCCTTGTCCCAAGAAATGCGCTTTATCTTTGCTGCTCCATTTTTCTACCACTTCCAGCTTCAGATTTTTCTCAGCCATTATTTTTTGAATTCCATAAATAGCTTTGGCAACATGAGGACCGATGTCCCCCTGATAGTTTGCCCTAAAAACATCAGCATTTTGTGACTCAAGTAGCCTTGAAATAGCTTCTCCTGTTATTAATGTTCTCATGTGTCCAATATGCATTTCTTTGTGGGTATTCGGATGAGCATACTCAACCATAATTTTTTGACCATCAAATACTGAATGACCTGCTTTCTTGCCTGAAGCAAGCAGATCGTTCAAGGAATCGCTAAGAAAATCAAGGGAAATATAAAAATTGATGAAACCACCAACAGCTTCGACTTTTTGTAGATACTTCTTTTCCTTTAATCTAGAACAAATCTCACTTGCTATTTCCTGGGGTGACTTTTTCAGTTCTTTTGCGGCAATAAAAGCAACGTTTGTGGTGTAGTCTCCTTTGGAGATGTCTTTTGGAACTTCTACGACTATGTTTTTTTTAAACCCAATCCCATTTAAAACTGCCGTTAGATCTTCTCTTATCTGTTGTTTAATATCCATGCAATTAATTTTACCACAACCTCTTGATCCCTGATACTGGATAATGATATAGTTTGCTCATATGACCGGCTGGCTTACCTTTTTTTTGTGCATAGTCCTAGGCTATTTATTTTTCCTGTATCTATCTCACCCACAGAAGAAAAAGAATAAAATCCCTAAAATCAGCATTGGAAGAATTGATTTCCTCCCTAATTTCCGGATTCACATTGACAAAAAAACCTATCACTTTCATCACTGGCTGCTACTTACCCTCATAATTGCAGTTCCTGTTGTAATACAGGAGAATTTCCCCTACCCAATGATGGTAAGAGGACTTCTGATCGGAGGAATCTTGCAAGGTCTTCGCTACTCAGACCGTTTTAAATTCAGATATCCAAGAGAAATTGAGCAGTTTACCGAGCAGATCAGCGAACAAATTGTTAAAGAGTTAAATCAGTTTAATGAAAAGATGAAAAAGCCCCAGATGGATCCTCCAGAAACCAATCTTCAGGAAGCTAAAAAGGACTAAATCAGAACTTGCAATTTCCAAAAATACCTGCTAGCGTTATTATTAGTATCTATGAAAATCCTTTTAATTGATGATGATGAGTCTTTAACTTCAATATATAGCGCTGCCTTTAACAAGGCTGGATATGAAACAGAGATTGCCAATTCTGGCCATGATGGGCTAGATAAAGCAAAAGCCGGAAGTTTTGATTTAATCCTACTGGATCAGGTTCTCCCTGATATCTCCGGTAATGAAGTGCTTAAAGAGCTAAAGCTGACAAATGAGACAAGCAATATCCCCGTTGTCATTCTTTCAAACTTCGGTCAGGAAGATTTGGTAAAAGAAGCCATAGCTAATGGAGCGACAGAATATGTTTTTAAGTATCAAGTTGAGCTTTCCGATGTGCTCGGAAAGGTGAATGGAATTTTAAAAAAAGAAAAAACGGAAACAGAGAGCAATAATTAATATATGCAACCTAAAACAGACGCAGAATACAAAAATTTACTGACCGAGGTTATTAAAAAACAGATGGTAATTCTTGGTCCAACAATTACCCTGACTAAAGCAAGAAATGTTAAAGGCTTGACCGTCCAAGATGATGGCACAGTAACAAATCTTACCGGTAATCCCCAAGAATTGATCCAAGCACTTATCGATCAATTTGTTCAACTTTCCGGACTAATTGTAAAAAAGACCATGGAGCCGCTTTTTGCTATATCTCAGACAAGTGCACCCGCAGCATCTCCTGACGCATCTTCTATACAAAACACTATTGACGCACAAGCACAGTTAGTAGGACAACCCACACAAGGGCAAACAGGATTATGATTGATGCGCAGAAATTATTAACTATTGCTGTAGAGGGCGGAGCCCTAGTTTCCGCCTTTGCCGGAATTGTAGCCGGAGTAATTATGACCCAGGTTACCAAACATTTTGGAACCGGGATTTTAGCGAGTGGATTTAAAGCGATTTCGATAGGAATATTCTTTATTGCTATTGGAATTTTGTTTGATGCGGTTATTACCTACCTACAACTAAGCACCCCTGAAATAGTTATTGCCCTTGCTCTAATTAAATACGCTTTGTTTATCATCGGAACCTACACCATTGTTATCGGAAGTAAAAGAACCGGTGACAAGCTTGAATCGCTAACTAAATAAGGTTTTCTCTGCCCATGAATATTATTGACCTCTCTGAGAATATTTGGCTTATTTTAACAACTCTGTTTGATTTCCTGGCTATATTTCTGCTTATTCAAAAAACAAGGAGCAACAAGCTCATGGCGCAAAGAGAAAAGACTCAACAGCAAAAGGTTTATCAAATCTCGGTTTTAAAAGAAATTCAGGATCGTATCAGCTATTCTCTGGACATTGAGGAAATCGTCGACATAATTATTGGCAGTTTAAAGCACCTCTTCTCCTATTCTACAGCCTCGTCCCTAATTCTGAGAAACGATAAAGTCATCTTTAAAACTTACGTTGAAGAACGAGTTAGCCCCAGGTTTATTCAAAGTGTCAAAGACGGGATTATTGATTCATTTACCGCCATTACCGGACAAAGCTTTTCTGAAGTTACTGAGGAAATGACAGGTGCTCCCCTTGATGAGACAAACACTTCTCCTCTGGCTTCGTTTTTTCATATTCCTTTAATTGTTAATAACAAGGTTGTTGGAATAATTAATGTTTCTTCAGTTAAACCAAATCTTTACAAGGAAGAAGAAATGACGATTCTCTACCAGATTGTTTCTCAAGCCTCAAATGCAGTAACAAAATTAAAAGAGGTTCTGGAAACCGAAAAAGGAAAACTAACCGCCATGATAAGCGGTCTGGCAGACGGAGTATTTATGGTTGATAACAAAAAAGATCTAATGATCATAAATGAAGCTGCCAAAGCTTTCCTTAATATAGACAAACAAAATTGCACTTTTTTTGACATATTAAGTTCATTAAAAGGACAGTATGATATTGTTTCTAAAATCGATGAAGCTTTAACCTCCGGAAATTCAATTACTGAAAAAGAGGTTATGATCGGAGATAAATCTCTTCAGGTTTTTATTACCCCTGTTATTAAGGAAAATGAAACAGGTAAAGTCGTTATTGGGGCCTCAATACTTCTCCATGATTTTACCATTGAGAAAAAACTTTCAAATATTAAGGAGGATTTTACTCATATGGTAGTTCATGAGATTCGCGCTCCTCTTACCGCTATCAAAGCCTCTTCCGAGCTCATTTTGGAAGGAGGAGCGGAAATTGACAAGGCTCAGGAAAAACAAATGTTAGAGATTATCAGACAGCAATCAAAAGTTCTACTTGAACAAATTGGCTCAATCCTTGATGCAGCAAAAATTGAAGCTAAGAGCTTTAGCGTTAACAAGGAGTTGGGAGATATAAAACAAGTCATTGAAGACGCTGTAACCGCACAAACTCCTGTAGCTTCTAAGAAAAAGATATTGCTGATTAGACACTTGGACGAACATCTGCCTAGGCTTGAATTTGATCATATTAGAATTGGCCAAACAATCAATAACCTTATTTCAAATAGCCTTAAATTTACTCAAGAAGGAGGCACTATTACTATTTCAGCAAACATTGATCATAACTCAATAAAAGTTTCTGTTTCAGATAACGGGATTGGAATTCCTCAAGACGAGATTAATGATCTTTTTTCCAAGTATTACCAGATACGAAAAACCCCTCGTGAGCTCGCCAAAAAAGGAACAGGACTTGGGCTATACATTGTCAAGGGAATTATTGAATCACACGAAGGCAAGGTTTGGGCTGAGTCAGAGGAAGGTAAAGGCACAACTATCTCCTTCACTCTTCCCGTAAAAGTCGGACAACAGCCAAAGCAAGCTGAACCTGAGGCAAAAGAACAAGCTGCTCCACCGCTCTCTCCAACTACCGGGATGATCTTAAATTAGGCTCATCTCAATTCCCATTTATCTCCATCAGAAACAATCTCTATCTCCCCAACCAGATCTGTTCTCAATGTTTTTATTCCATGTCTATTTAGGATATCAAGCGCTTGAAGAGAAGGATGACCATAGCGATTTTTTAGACCAACCGAGATAATAGCTAGATCTGGGTCTAGTTCCTCCACGATCTTATTATCCAAACCTGTTTTTGAACCATGATGTGAAACTCGCAAAATGGAGATCTTCCCTGCTTCAGTTACCATCTGATCTTGAACACTTGAAGTGGCATCTCCGGTAATTAGTATCTTAAACTTGCCATACAGCAGAAGCTCGATTAGCGAGGATCCATTAACGTCTAGGTTTTTTTCATTAAGAATTAATGATGAGTTTTCCGGCCAAAGAGTAAGAAACCCTACCCCGTCTTTAATTTTAAGAGAATCTCCTTTTGAAAAAAGTTTAGCACTTAACTTTTTATCTGCCAAAATGGCTTTTTCGACTTTTGCCAAATCTGACGAAATTTCTCCTTTTTGTCGAACATAATGTATCACATTATATCTTTTTAACGTTGAAATCACCCCATTTAGATGATCTGCGTGTGGATGAGTTACGAAAACTACTTCAATTGTTCTGTCCCAAAAAGGCATATGATTAGTTAGACAATTCAACACCGAATCATCCGGTCCTCCATCAATTAAGATATCTGTTCCTTTGGAAGTTCTGATAAAAGTGGCATCTCCTTGGCCAACATTGCAAAAGATAACATGCAATTTCCCATCATTGAACTTTGACTGATCATAAAAGAAAAAACCACCCAGGATAAAAACGAGCAAGGCTAAAATTAAACTAAGTTTTTTCATATCTTTGGTTTAAAATATATATTAAAGCAATTAAAAAACAATAATACGAGGCTGCGAACGCCCAATTCAAGGCTGGAAACATAATTACGGTATTAAGTCCGGCAAAAAAATTAACAATTCTCTCAAAATATATTAACAAGGGTAAACTAAGGAGAAGACTTAGTTGACCAAAAGGCACAAACACTAACCCTAAAAGTGAACCTGAGACTCCAATGAGCATTAAAAATGGAATGGTCCATAAAACCAGCATATTTACAGGGATTGCCCAAAGTGAATAAGTTCCAAAGATTAGAATGAGGATCGGCAAAGTAGCGAGCTGAGCGCAAAACGTTGTAGCAAGTGACTCTGTTAAGAAATTTGGCTTCCTAAATAGTTTTATCCTTAAAATCAATGGTTGAATGTATAAGATGCCGGCTGTAGAAAGAAAAGACAACTGAAAACCAAGATTCTCTATTTGTTCCGGAGAGACAAAAAGCATAACAAAAGCGGTTAAGAATAGCGAATAAGAAGCTAAGGATTGACGACCCAGGATCTGAGAAGAAAAAACCAGAATTCCCATAATTGAAGCTCTGATAATTGAAGGCTCAAAACCTGCTAAAAAGGCATAGAAGATAATTCCAAAAATACTTATGACAAGAGCTGTTTGTCGTTTGAAAAATTGGGTTGAAATTGAACTTAAAAAACCTGCAGTCATGGTTACGTTCATTCCCGATGCTGCTATAACATGCACCACTCCAACTTGTCTCAGGTTATCTAAAAATGTTTCAGGCATTGTTTCTTTGATTCCAAAAGTGATCCCTAACATTAAGCCAGCAAAACTTGCGGGTAAAGCAGCATTAAAAATGCTAATTATTTTTTGGCGAAGACTAAAAATAACTGCTAAAAATTCATCTTGAAAATTATTAAAATTATTTTCACGACTTTTCACAAGCTCGATCTTGGGTTTTAACAGAGAAATGGTTTTGACTTTTGTCACTCGGTTATTCCTACTGCTTACAAATTCCTTCTCTTCTACGGTTCCTCTAATCTTTATCTTGTCTCCATAAAAAAATTGAGGATATCGCGGAGCCAGAACAGTTATTCTTTGCCCCTGATAGGTTGTTTTTAGTTTCTGGAAATTAAGAATAATTTCTGGCTCATAACTTAGGCTTGTTTGAAAATCAAGCATCTCTCCCTGTTTCAAATTTGTAGAATTAGTAAAAAATTGGGCAAATCTGATTCCAAGAAGAATAAGTAAAATTGTAAAGAATATAAATGCTCTAAGTTTTGTCATTACGAGTTGGAAACAGAATCTGAAAACTAACTAGTAAGCGCTTATCTTATCCTTAATCTTTTCAAAAGCAGTTGCTCCTAAGATTTTTTTGGCAACCAAGTCAGTGGTCGAAGAATATGGTCTGCCATTTATGATTTTCTCAGCTGTTACTTTTCCGACCCCAGGCAAGGTATCTAGTGATGTTGAATCAGCAATATTTATGTTTATTAAACCATCAACGCTGGAAACAGCGCTGCTATTTTGAATTGATACCTGCTCCCCTGCCTTGGGAATATATATTTTTGCTCCGTCAGTAAGTTTAGCTGCTAAATTCAGATTTTTAGCAACCCACTCTCTGTCTGCCAGTTCATTTAACCCACCTGCAGCGATTAATCCGTCTTGAATTCTCCCTGAGGATGAAATTTGGTAAACTCCAGGTTTAAAAACTGCTCCTTCAACGTCTATGATTATCTTAGCCTCGATATTTGAATCTACCTGCGTGTTTATCTCTACCTGATCTGAAGCAGTTGATGATCCATAAAAAGACATTAATCCGTAAAAAAGGAAAATTACACCAGCTAGGCACAAGATAACAAAGAAGAGGTTTTGTTTAAGAAATGAGAGTAATTTTTGACGTAGTTCCTCTGATTCCATTCTTAATAATAGAAACGACTATAGTTAAATTACAAAATTTATTATCTTTCCCTCAATATAAACTACTTTCCTAACCTGTTTTTCATCCAGATACGAGTTAACCTTGTCGCTTTTTCGTGCTCTCTCTTCAACATAGCTTTGATTTTTTAATTCTGAACTCGGGATCAATAGATTTTCCCTTACCTTGCCATTGATCTGAACAACAATTACCACTTCATCTTTAACAAGAAGCCTGGAATCAAATTCCGGCCATTCTTCCATGTGAATCGAATGAAACTCTGAATGTTTAGAAATAGATTGATAAATCTCTTCAGAGATATGAGGCGCAAAAGGTGCAAGAATTGCTAAAAACCTTATTAAATCTGCTTTGGATAACCCTTTTTTATCTCCCTGCCAGTCATTAATAAATTGCATCATAGCTGCAACTGCCGTATTAAATTTAAAATCTTCCAAATCTTGTCCAACCTTCTTTATTGTTTGATTCAGACTGGCACTTAAAGTGCGTGAAGTGGCAGTTTCTGAAACATTTGATTGAGACAGCTGCCAAATTCTCTTTAGAAATCTAAAGCAGCCTTCTACTCCATTGTCATTCCAAGCAATTGTCTGATCAAAAGGACCCATAAACATTTCATAGATTCGCAAGGTATCCGCTCCATATACTTTTACAATATCGTCAGGGTTTATGACATTGCCAAAAGACTTACTCATCTTGCGCCCATCCGGACCAAGTACTATTCCATGAACCCTTCTTTTGGCATATGGCTCTGAATTGGGAACGATTTTTTGGTCATAAAGGAATTTATAGACAAATCGGGAGTATAGAAGATGAAGAGTTGTGTGTTCAAAACCACCCTGATAAACATCTACAGGCATCCAATGCTTAATGACATCTTGATTCTCTTCGAAGATGTTTTCTTGATTTGGATTTTTTAGCTTGTTTGCAAACAAATATGCTAGATAGTACCAGTTTGATCCTGCCCAATTTGGCATAGTATCTGTTTCGCGTTTTGCTTTACCCTGACATTTTGGGCATTTCACGTTTACCCATTCCGAAACAACAGAAAGAGGTGACTCTCCGGTTCCTGACGGCTCATATTTTTCCAAATACGGTAATTCAACCGGCAAGTCTTTTTCAGAAACAGGCTGGGTTCCGCATTTTTCACAGTGAATAACAGGTATGGGTTCCCCCCAATAGTGTTGCCTACTAAAAACCCAGTCTCGAATTTTATACTGGACCATTGTTTTGCCAAAATGATGTTCTTCGATGTATTTTGTTATATTCTTTGTAGCTTCTTTCGAGCTCTGACCGTTAAATTCTCCTGAGTTAATTAAAACTCCATCTCCTTCGTATGGTTGTTTTTTCACATCTCCACCCTTAATTACTTCACGAATTTCCAAGTCACATTTCTTGGCAAACTCATAATCTCTCTTATCATGGCCGGGAACCAACATAACTGCTCCTTTTCCATACCAACCAAGCACATAATCACCCACCCAAAGAGGGACTTCATCATTGCTTACCGGATTAATCACATACAAACCTGTTGAAACTCCTGTTTTTGCTTTGTCTAAGCTTGTTCTCTCGATTTCGGATTTCTTCTTACTCCTCTCAACGTACTCTCTGATTTCTTTCAGATTTTCGTATTTAATTTTTAATTTTTCGCTTAGAATTTGTAGCACTAATGGGTGCTCCGGTGCTAAAACTAAACCTGTAGTACCATAAATGGTGTCAGGACGAGTCGTAAAAACAGCTACTTCTATATCAGACTCTTTCAATTTAAAATTTATCTCAACCCCTTGAGACTTACCTATCCAATTTTCCTGTTGTACCCGAATCTTATTTGGATAATCAACTTTTCGTAAATCTTCCAGAAGCCTATCTGCGTATTTGGTAATAGCTAAAAGCCATTGTTTCTGCATCCTTTTCTCTGTTAAGGTACCGCACCTCTCGTGCGTACCATCAGCCAGAACTTCTTCATCTGCAAGGTTGGTTTTACAAAATGGGCACCAATTAACAGGAACGTCTGCTTGGTAAGCTAAACCTTTTTCGAAAAACTTAAGAAAGATCCATTGAGTCCATTTGTAATAGTTAGGATCAGTTGTATCTATTTCCCAAGCTTTTTATTTGTCTTTTAAAATTCAGGATGTTTTCGGCAACCACGGTTTTAGGATGTATTTTCATTTTAATGGCGTAGTTTTCAGCCGGAAGGCCAAAAGCGTCCCACCCCATGGGATACAAGACATTTTTTCCTTCCATCCGTTTCTTGCGTGAATAGGCATCCATTGCTGACCAGGAACGAGTATGTCCGACATGAAGTCCGGCACCTGAAGGATAAGGAAATTCGATTAAGGTATAGAACTTGGGCTTATCTGATTTATCATCAGCTCTATACATCTTCTCTTCTTCCCATTTTTTTTGCCACTTAGGCTCAATATCTTTTGGAAAATACCTTGGCGCGTTTTTTTGATTTTTCATATTAATGATTATAACATCCTTGAAGATAAGTATTAAGTATTAAGAATTAAGTATCAATTGAACAATTAAGCATTTACCATTCAATATATTGACTTTGGACTTTCTCCGATGTATTATCCAGCAATAACAATGCATGAGAGACAAATCATAGGTAACGAAGCAAAAACAACTACTCCAAAGGACGCCGGAATGACCCGCAGAAAATTCTTAACATATTCCGGATTTGCTGTAGCAGGTTTATTAGTGTTTGGCGGTACCGGACAGATGGAGAGAGCTGAAGATACCCGCAAACGAGCTCTACAGACATACGAAGCCTCTCACCCACATCCTTCTGCAGAAGAGATTGACTCAGCTAAAAACACTCTACGAGAGCTTAATCGAGAAATAAATAAGCTTAAGGATAATAGGGACTATGCCGGGATTCATGAAGCCACAGCACCGGGAAATTTACTGGTCGAGAATGAAGCTGTGGATGTTTTAGCTATGGAGAAAGATTTTCAGAAAAGCTTTACGAAAGAATTTGCCAAAAAGAATAGCGTTGCGTTAGCTAGGAGAAATTACGGTCTTGCCGCGGCTGTTTCAGGAGCAGTAATATTTTTTGCCCCCTTATGGAGCGGGTTAGGAATGCTAGAAGAGGAATGAAAAAAAATGGAGGAAATAGATAATCAGAAAGAAATTCCGTTATAGCTCATCCAGCACCTGCAAATAGTTGCTAGTTATAAGTTTTTAGTTAATGTTTAATCTCTGATTTTTTTAATATTTGATTTTCGA
>JAMCTK010000054.1 GCA_023381035.1 Patescibacteria group bacterium | reverse complement strand
GCCATTTACAAATGTTTTCCGGCCCTTTTGATTACTCGATTGTTAAAAGAGCAATTGATAAAAAGTTAGTAGAAATAAACCTTGTAAATATCCGAGACTTTGGGCTTGGTAAACACAAAATGGTAGACGACAAACCATTTGGTGGGGGATCAGGTATGATCTTAAAAGTTGACGTTCTTTGCTGGGCAATAAACAGTGTGAAAGATGAGAAGCTTTCAAAAAATGAACAAAAGGTCTTTTTATTAAGCGCTCAGGGAAAAACATTTAACTGGAAGGTTGCAAGTGATTTTTCAAAACTTAAGCACTTAATCCTTGTTTGTGGTCATTATGAAGGGGTGGATGAAAGAATAAAAAATTTTATCGATGGAGAAATATCAATCGGAGATTTTATTATTACCGGTGGGGAAATTCCTTCAATGTTAATAACTGATGCTGTTGTAAGGCTCTTGAAAGGAGTTCTGAAAGATGGCGTAGGAACTTCTGAGTCTTTCTTTGAAAACCTCGAACACCCTCACTATACAACTCCAAGAGAATTTAATGGATTGACCGTTCCAGATGTTCTTGTGTCGGGAAACCACAGCAAGATTGAAGACTGGAAAAAAGAAAAATCACTGGAAATTACGAAAAAATTAAGACCAGATCTTCTTAAAAAGGCTTAGAAAAAGTCCCACTTGCAGAGGATTGAGGAACAGCTACTTGAACAGCAGTTTGTTGCTGAACATTGTTCCATGTAGAGAGATTTGTTAGCAAACTAACCTCCTGGGCTGTAACTGACTTAAAAGGCATATCTTCCCTAATGTTAATAGGTGGTAATGGTTTGTAATAAAAAATTAAAGAAATTGCGGAAGTGTTACCGGAATTTTTAACCGAAACCACACCGGAAAACGGCAAAGTACGTTCAATTTCTTTAATGAATCTTGATGTTCCTGTTAAATCAGTGCTTACATTGATTAATAATTCAAGTGTAGGAAACCTAGATAAATTCTTTGGATTTTTTATTAAATCTCCAACTTGAAATTCAAAGTCTCCTAGGGATACATTTGCCTTAGCAGCTGCAATTGAGACAGCACTTAATATTGATGCAAAATCCTTTCTCGGAGGAACAGCTTGCTTAGCAATTTTTAGCTGATTATCAAGCAACCCTTCATCTAGCTGAGTTAAGGTATTAAGGTTACCTTTTAAAAGTTTCAATTTATTAAGTTCTTTCCCAGCTTCTTCTCTCAAAATCATGAAGTTTTGAATTCCCGGAACTAAAACAAAGACAATTAAAAACAAACTGACTATAATCATAAAAACTTGAAGGATATATGTTTTATTTTTCAAATAAAACATCTTTAGTTGGTTCTCGTTTATGTCAATCTTTTTCATAATACAGTTGCTCTTAATTTTAGTTGGTATAAACCTGTCTTTTCATTAACTGTTAAGCTATCAATAATTAGATCTTGTACCATTTCTTTTTTTGATGATTTCACAATGAGTTTTTGTAAAAAGTCATTTTCCTCAAGCAGGGAATAAGAGCTGACAGAAAAACTGATGCTTTTATCATCAATCTCGAGAAAACTTATTTTAAGATTTCCTAATATGCTAATTAAATAATCAATTGTCGGCGAAAACTTTTTCCTCTTGTTGTTAATCTCTGAAATATTTTTTAAACGGTCATTGACTATCACCAGCTTTCCCGATCTCTCTTTTAGAAAAGTTATATTATTTATTGTTGCAAGTTGATCTTTTTTTATAGAAGAAAGAGGATTTAAGGTGTTTAAAAGAAAAAGTATCACAGAAGTAGCTGCTACGACCAATAGAAGTCCAAGAGCAATACCGTTTAGTAATTTTATTTTTTTCTTATTCTTAAGAGTTTGCCCTTCTTTGCTAAGGACTAAATTGATATTGCTATTCATAATCTCTCATGGCAAGCCCTACAGCAATTGTGTAATCTGGCCCATTATCAAGAATCTCTTTTGGAACCTCTTGGGAAGAGAGAGATTTCCATGGATTTGCGGTGGCTGTCTCAATCCCTGAATTGTTTGCAAAATAAATATCAATTCCAGGCAATTTTGCTGTTCCTCCGGAAAGTAAAATTTGTCTGATTGGATCTTCGTTTTTAGTTTTTTGTGTAAAAAAAGCAATAGTCTTTTTTACTTCCTGCAATATTGATCCTAAAATTGGCTCTGTGGCTTTACCAATTTTTCCTCCCAAACTTTTATCAGAAAAGCCATAGGCTTTTTTGTATTCCTCTGCCTGAGCAGGGGATAAATTTAAATCAACAGAAATCGCTCTATTAATTGCAGCTCCTCCAATAGACATCGAATAGGTAAACATCATAACTCCCTTGCTAACAATTGCGAAAGAAGTACTCACAGCACCAATACTTATGATAAAAGTTGTAGGGAAAGATTCATTCGGAACTAAGGCTCTAGTCGTTGAAAGAATTTCTGTTTCCATTGCGTTAATTGTTAAACCGGCCATTGACACAATTCTTTGATACTTATTAACTAACATCGTCGGAGCTCCAACCATCAACACCTGCATTTTTTCCGTAGGGCTTGCTTGCTCTGGTTTTTTTAAAACATTCCAGGCAAGAGTGATATTCTCCAAAGGAACAGGAATATATTGCTCAGCCTCCCAATAGATTGCAGATTTTAATTCATTATCTGACAAAGAAGGCATTTCTAAAACCTTTGTATATACTTGATTTTCCGGCAGAGCCACGTTAGCTTTATCGCCGCTAATTCCGGCATCATCAACAGACTTTCTGATTGCCTGAGCCATCTCTTCCTCATCAAGAGGAGATTCTGACATCATTCCCTTTAAGGGAGTTGGCGTAATTATTGAAGAGTTAAACCCAAAAGAATCTCCCTCTTTTGAAAGCGACACCAATTTAATCATGGTGGCACCTATGTCTAGTCCAAACGGTTTTTTGTTCATTCTATGGCGAAAATAAATTGTATGGAAATAACTCTACGGGCAGGGAGGGGTAAGCTTGAAATACAGTAATTTTTCTTTCCGTTGCGCCTGACGCACCTGTTGATGTAATAACTTTTCCCTGATTAGGTAAATCAACACTGCTTACCACTCCCACATTGGCATTAGCATATAATGGAATTACTCTAACGATAAATCCATTCGTTACTGCAATCGTTGATCCGAAAGGAAATGTTTTGCCACCTACCGTACCACCTCCGCCTGAAATGTACGTAAAATTATTTCCTGTCTGCC
>JAMCTK010000053.1 GCA_023381035.1 Patescibacteria group bacterium | reverse complement strand
GATATGATTATTGGATTTCTGTTGGAGCAAGACCAAGCGAAACCGTTTCTAAATTAATATAACATGAAAAAAACCCTAGATTTCATTCTTAAATCTTTAGTTGATAATCCTGACAAAATAGAAATTGATGAAAAAGAAGAAAATGGCGTTATTACCTATACAATTTCCGCAGCAGAAGAAGATATGGGTAAAGTAATAGGCAAAGGTGGAAAAGTAATAAAATCCTTAAGAAACGTTATGAAAATTTCGGCAATGAAGGAAAATAAAAAAATATTTATAAACCTCGCAGAGCAAGAATAAGGAGAAGATATGAAAATCTCCATTTTAACCCTGTTCCCACAAATGTTTTCCGGCCCCTTCGATCATTCCATTGTTAAAAGAGCGGTAGATAAAAAATTAGTAGAAATTAACCTTGTAAATATTAGAGACTTTGGTCTTGGAAAACACAAGATGGTAGACGACAAGCCTTTTGGCGGTGGATCTGGAATGATTTTAAAAGTTGACGTACTTTGCTCGGCGATAAACAGTGTCAAAAATAAGAAATTTTCAAAAGACGATCAAAAAGTATTTTTATTAAGTGCTCACGGAAAAACATTCAATTGGAAAGCTGCAAGCGATTTTTCAAAACTTAAGCATTTAATACTAGTGTGTGGTCATTACGAAGGGGTGGATGAGAGAATAAAAAATTTTATTGATGGAGAAATATCAATCGGAGACTTTATCACAACCGGTGGAGAGATCCCTTCAATGCTGATAACTGATGCTGTTGTAAGGCTGTTAAAAGGAGTTCTAAAAGATGGAGTGGGAATTTCCGAGTCTTTTTTTGAAAATCTTGAGCACCCTCACTATACTACCCCAAGGGAATTTAATGGATTAACTGTTCCTGATGTCCTTGTATCAGGAAACCACGATAAAATTAGAAGCTGGAAAAAAGAAAAATCATTGGAGATTACAAAAAAACTAAGACCAGATCTTCTTAAAAAGGCTTAGAAAAAGTTCCACTGGAAGACGACTGAGGAATAGCCACCTGAACCCCCGTTTGTTGTTGAACATTGTTCCAGGTAGAAAGGCTTGTTAACAAACTAACTTCCTGAGCTGTAACCGACTTAAAAGGCATGTCTTCCCTGATATTGACAGGGGGTAATGGTTTGTAATAAAAAATTAATGAGATTGCGGATGTTTTACCTGAATTTTTAACCGATACTACACCAGAAAACGGTAAGGTTCGTTCAATCTCTTTAATAAACCGAGATGTTCCTGTTAAATCTGTATTTACATTGATTAACAATTCAAGGGTAGGAAATCTAGATAAATTCTTTGGATTCTTTATCAAATCTCCAACTTGAAATTCAAAATCCCCCAAAGACACATTTGACTTAGCAGCTGCAATCGAAACAGCACTTAATATTGATGCGAAATCTTTTCCAGGAGGAACAGCTTGTTTAGCAATTTTAAGCTGGTTATCAAGCAATCCTTCATCCAGTTGAGTTAAAGTATTAAGGTTGTCTTTTAACAATTTTAATTTGCTAAGTTCTTTTCCAGCTTCTTCTCTTAAAATCATAAAGTTTTGAATTCCCGGAATTAAAACAAAGATGACTAAAAATAAACTAACTATAATCATAAAAACTTGAAGAATATACGTTTTATTTTTTAAATAAAACATCTTTAATTGGTTTTCGTTTATTTCAATCTTTTTCATAATACAGTCGCTCTTAATTTTAGTTGATATAAACCAGTCTTTTCATTAACTGTTAAGCTGTCAATAATTAAATCTTGCACCATTTCTTTTTTTGATGCCTTCACAATCAGTTTTTGTAAAAAATCATTTTGCTCAAGCAGGGAATAAGAAGTGACAGAAAAACTGATACTTTTATCATCGACTTCTAGAAAACTTATTTTAAGATTTCCCAGTATGCTAATTAAATAATCTATTGTCGGCGAAAACTTTTTCCTTTTATTATTAATTTCTAAAATGTTTTTTAGGCGGTCATTTACTATCACTAGTTTTCCCGATCTTTCCCTTAGAACGGTTATGTTATTTATTGTTGCAAGCTGATCTTTTTTTATAGAAGAAAGAGGATTTAAAGTATTTAAAAGAAAGAGTATTATAGAAGCAGCTGCCACGGACAGAAGAAGTCCAAGAGCAATGCTGTTAAGTAATTTTATTTTTTTCTTGTTCTTAAGAGTTTGCCCTTCTTTACTAAGGATTAAGTTGATATTGCTATTCATAATCTCTCATGGCAAGTCCTACAGCAATTGTGTAGTCTGGCCCATTATCAAGAATCTCTTTCGGAACCTCTTGAGAAGAGAGAGACTTCCAGGGATTTGCGGTTGCTGTCTCAATACCTGAATTATTTGCAAAATAAATATCAATACCAGGTAATTTTGCTGTTCCTCCGGATAATAAAATTTGTCTGATTGGATCTTCATTTTTAGTTTTTTGTGTAAAAAAGGCTATAGTTTTTTTTACTTCTTGTAGAATTGAACCTAAAATCGGCTCAGTGGCTTTACCAATTTTTCCTCCTAAACTTTTGTCGGAAAAACCATAGGCCTTTTTATATTCTTCCGCCTGAGCAGGGGACAAGTTCAGATCAACAGAAATAGCCCTATTAATTGCAGCTCCTCCAATAGACATCGAATAGGTAAACATCATAACTCCCTTGCTAACAATTGCAAAAGAAGTGCTCACAGCCCCAATGCTTATGATAAAAGTCGTAGGAAAAGATTCATTCATTGGAGGAGCTGCAATTAATAGAGCGATTTCTGTTTCCATTGCGTTAATTGTTAAACCTGCCATTGACACTACTCTTTGATACTTATTGACCAACATTGTCGGTGCTCCAACCATCAATACCTGCATTTTTTCGGTAGGACTTGCTTGCTCTGGCTTTTTTAAAACATTCCAAGCAAGAGTGATATTCTCCAAGGGAACAGGAATATACTGCTCAGCTTCCCAATAAATTGCAGATTTTAATTCATTGTCTGACAAGGAAGGCATTTCTAAAACCTTTGTATATACTTGATTTTCCGGCAAGGCGACGTTAACCTTGTCTCCGCTAATTCCAGCATCATCAACAGACTTTCTAATTGCCTGGGCCATCTCTTCCTCATCAAGAGGGGACTCTGACATCATTCCCTTCAACGGAGTTGGGGTGATTATTGAAGAGTTAAACCCAAAGGTTTCTCCCTCTTTTGAAAGTGACACCAATTTAATCATGGTGGCACCTATGTCTAGTCCAAATGGTTTTTTGTTCATTCTATGGCGAAAATAAATTGTATGGAAATAGCTCTACGGGCAGAGAGGGGTATGCTTGAAATACGGTAATTTTTCTTTCTGTCGCACCTGATGCTCCTGTTGATGTAATAACTTTTCCCTGATTAGGCAAATCAACACTGCTTACTATTCCCACATTGGCATTTGCATATAATGGAATTACTCTAACGATAAATCCATTCGTTACTGCAATCGTTGATCCGAAAGGAAATGTTTTGCCACCTACCGTACCACCTCCGCCTGAAATGTACGTAAAATTATTTCCTGTCTGCCTATCTTGACATGCATCTAACGCATATTTGGTAATAGCTGGAGTGGCACGACTTCCAGAAATAACAACAATTTCTAAAGCAGCGTTTGAACATCCATCAGCACTATCTCCCCAATAAATTGTTAGATTAGCGCTTTTTTGATTTTGATAAATTTGGGCAGAACTGGTTGAGTAGTCAGACAGCCAAAGATCAAAGCCATCGTTTCTGGGAATTGGATTACCACCGTTTAAAACAAAATTAGCTCCATTCACATCGCTCAAAGATGTCACATAGGATGCATTGCCCAATGATCCAGGAGAAGGCGCTGAATTTGCTTTAATAGCCCGTTCTATTCCTGCTTCTGCCGCCGCTAATGCTTTTTGGGATTCTGCCTGCTCTGTAGATGTACGCAAACTAACGATGCTCCTTGATGCAACAGATAAACCAATTGTCAGGGCGACTACCATTACCAATATCACAATTAAAAGTACTTGTCCTTGTTGATTGTTTTTAAGCTTGATTAAGTTGTTAAACATTAGCCTTAACTATAGAGTAACAACTGTTTAACAACCTGTCAACAAACTCTAATTACTTGAATTTCTTACGCTAATGGTGGTATCAAAGGGAATGGTAACATCTTGCTCAGAAAAATTAGAAGTTACATTTTTACTCAAGGAAAAATGGATTCCTATGGTAGGTGGTTGGGTAACGTAGTTTTGAGTACAGGAGAACGAACATGAATTAACTTTTACTTGCTCCGTATTAATAAGAGAGGCTCCATTTGATGCAATAGTTAACGGATTTCCTTCGCAGGAAAAAATGATTGTTGAATTATCAAATGTGGAAATCTTTACAAATTGATACTGTTTCGGAGTGGGAGTGGGTGTAGTGGCTCCGACAGCTGCTATAGTGCAATCAGTTATATAAGATAACCCGTCTGTACTTACACCATCAAATGACTTGGAAAATTCAATCATTTTTGACATTTGGATAATTGGGTATGAACCGCTTTGTCTGATATTATTTAAAACGGTTGTCTTAGTTGTTCCTCTTAAAGAAGAAACAAGTATTGCCGATACAATAATTCCGACCGCAGTCATTACAACCATAACAGCAAGAAGCTCAATCAGCGTATAACCTCTTTGAAGGTTTTTAATTTTTTTAATTTTTTTCATGGACTTGGGAAAGCTTTAACATTAGACAGACAAGATTGAAGTTCTACGGAATGACAAAATATATTTGATCTATCTTTACAATCGGTATCACTCCAGGAAACATCCGATATGACCTTGCTTCCACCAGAACAGCTGGTATCATCATGTTGAATTTCCACTGTTCTGACATAATTACCTACGTTTTGACCGCAACCATCCACTCCTTCCGGAGTCAATTCAGTGCTTCCTTCGGCTAGACAGTTAGTACCGCTCAAAGCTCTAAAACTTGCCCAATTCGAGCGAGACAAGTCTCTAGATATTTCTAATGCTTCTTGGGCATATTGCGTAGCTGAACCTTGGCTCTTTGCAGACTGTGCATTGTTTAGTGAGGAAATAACCATAACTGTTATTGCAGCAATTATGACAACAGCTGCACCTAGCGCAATCAAAGTTTCAACTAAAACAG
The DNA here is from genome assembly GCA_023381035.1 of Patescibacteria group bacterium. Next base: position 8,627 of record JAMCTK010000053.1, on the reverse strand, counting down.
TCCCTCGTTGATTCATTAATTTAATTTAATATTACCCGCACCATCAATGTTCAAAACCTTTGAATTACCATATCCTTTAATGGTTACTATTCCTGCTCCTTGAACGCTATTTGTCAGAACTCCAAAGAAAAAGTTAGTTGATGTTGTATCGGGGCTTGATGCGAAAGTAACGTTTGTGGGAAGGTTTCCCGAACTAATTAGAAATTCATTTCCGCCACAGTTTACATAAAGCTTAAAAGTTGTAGTTGAATCAATAACAACGCTATATCCTTCTAAGGTTCTCCCTATACATAAATTATCCGGCTTTACTTGAGACATAGCGCGTGATTTTGCCACATTTAAAACCGAATAAAACTCCGCTGCACCTGATTGCAATGCGCTGACCTTACTTTGATTTACAAAAGCAGCTATTCCAATCGTTGAAAGAGTCGCAATTACCGTTAAGGAGATAATAAGTTCAATTAAAGTAAAACCGAAGTTTTTTTTAAAAAATGCAGAATCTTTGTTATTTTCGTTTCTTAGCAGTTGCTTTCTCATTTAACTTAACAGAGTTGATCATTAATATAGCTGCAATCTTTGATCTATGGGTTTTCAAGAGTCATGGACCAATTAGTTGAACCGCCTGTGCAAGCTGAAGGATTATTCGAAGTATCTTTCTGAGAATCATTTACATTTTCCAAACATCCAATTAGCGAGTAAGACATTGGAGGAGTACCGGTAGTAGTGTAAGAGTATGTATTGCCTGAAACTGGATCGCAAGGAAGTTTTTGTATATAAACATTGCTGGTAGTCGCACCCGTAAGAGGATCTCCACATGCTGGAAGAGCTGCTGGATAGCTACTTTCATCTGCTCTATATAGCTCTAACGCAGATTGAATTTGTCTCATATCCGATTTTCTCTGTGAATCCCTACTCCTTTGTCTTACGCCAATAAAATTAGCCATAAGTAAAGCTGCTAACACTCCTATTATTGCAATTACTATTAAGAGCTCAATTAAAGTAAAAGCATCATTTTTTCTAAAAATCCTAAAATGAGACATATAAATTTGTTTCATGGACTTACATTTGGACTGCTAACTCCATAAGTGCAAACTCCTCCGCAAGCAACAGTTAAATCAGGTTCTCCTCCAACTCCTGTTAAGCCTGTACAAGCACCGCCATTGTTGCAAAGCTGGGGGTCACCTGTTCTTTCCAGACTAGCATATAAATAATAACTTTGTCCACCGCTTGAATAGTAAACATAGGTACCAGAAGGACTTTTTGGAAGAATGTTCATATAAGGCTGCCATGAGGTTCCCCAATCAACCACGTTTCCGTTAAGAGCTTTGATTCTAAAATCCCCCGAACCATTTATGTCAGGATAAGTTCCATTGTCCTCGTAAAAAGTTTCCAAAGCTTTTTGAATTTGTGACAGGTCAGCTTTTTTTCTTGCATCATTTGCTTTCTTGAACTGCTCAGAAGGATTGAGAATAGAAATTGCTCCAACAGAAATAACTGAAAGGATTCCGACAACCACCAATAACTCAACCAATGTAAAACCTAACTGTTTTTTCATATTTTTAAAGACCTAATATCTTAAGTAAGACATCGGTAATTTTGTCTCCCCAGAGATATACAACAAATAGAGATCCTGACAGGAATGGTCCAAAAGGAACAGCATTCGAGTATCTCTTTTTTCCTAATAAAATAAGTATGATTGAAGTAAAAGCACCTGTCAAGAACGCCATATATAAAGCTGTAATTACGTTTGGAAAACCAACTAAAAAACCAATAATAAAAGCGAATTTTACATCTCCGAAACCCATTCCCTTTTCTTTTGTTGCATAATAAAGCGCAAGAAAGAAAACAAAAGCTCCCACTCCGGATAGTAGATTGTTAATAAATATTTGCTGCATAAAAACTAACTTAAATATAATTAAAACAACTGTTAGAACAATTAAGACTTTGTCCGGAATGATTCCATACTTAATATCAGTCGTAAATATTACAATTAAAAATGATACTAAAAGAAAATTAAATATAATCATGTATATAACATCAGGATTTTGATAAAAACCGGTAATTGTATAAAAATACATGAATAAAAAGAGTAGGGAAGCGGCAATCTCAACAACGGGGTATTGAATACTCAATTTCTTCTTGCAATATCTACATTTCCCTTTTAAAGAAATGTAGGAAAATACGGGCACAAGGTCGTACCATTTTAAAGTTTTTTTACAATAATCACAATAAGATCTTCCTTTAAGGATCGTCTTATTTTTAGGAAGCCTATCTATTGCAACATTCAGAAATGATCCAATTGCAAGACCTAGTATTAAAACAACTAATAAACTCATTTAAATATTTAAAGCTTATTTATCAAGATAATCTTTTATGTCAGTTGAAAAATCTGAACCAAATATAATCTTATATTTCACAAGAGTTTCTTTACTTCTTTTATCATCTCTGAAACAAGTATGGTAAAGATTAAACAAGGATATGTATGTCATTTTATAAAACGGGTTAATAGCAAGTGATTTGTTGTATTTCTTTTCAGCTTCAACACAATTTCCTTTTGTACCCAAGTAATATCCGATAAGCAAATAGGCTTTGTTATTCTCGGGATCAATTTCTATTGCTTTTTTATAATATTTTGTTGCCAATTCACCATCATCATAATTATTAAATATAAAATTCCCCATATTTAACATAGCCATCGAATAAACGTTTGGAATATCTGAAATAGTAAAGCTACTTAATGCGATGTTATTTTTTTTATCCGGAATACTTAATTCCTGCCATATTCTGCTATTGTCTTCTATTAATTTTTCTTTACTTGGAATTTCCTTTTTGTTTTTAAGTAAAATCGAGGTCAAACCATTTGGAAGCCAAATTAATTTTTCTTTTTTTTCAAATTGTAAAACATTTAAGGAAGCAAGAGGACGGCTCAGGGAAATATTCCTCAGAACCTTAAAATTTAAATTTTCATCATTTTTATCCTTAGGGAATTTTTTCAAATATTTCTCTTTTTCTGACGAGAAAAAAGGTTGTTCGGCTCCTAAATTTACCAAATCTACATCGGGACGAACTTTATTAACAAAGTGTACGTACCATGAATTAAAAACTACCGTATCGCCCGAAACAATTAAAACACCATTCCGAGGAACGTTACGAAAAATATCAATTGCTAAATTATCACCTACCCAAACATTGCTCAAGTTGGTTCTAGGATAATTGAATTTAAATAGGGATATTGGAATTAAAAGAAATACTAAAACAAATAGAGTAGAGTATCTTCCATTAAAAAAACCGGAAAATTTATCTCGCAAAAAAAGAAGACCAAAAGCAAAAAATATTGGTATGAAAACAAAAGACATAAGCATAAATCTTTCATTTGTTCCAAGATTAAATGAATTGTAAAGCGGAAAACCTGCATAGACTATAAAAACAGGACCGGAAAGAATAAAGCTGGTTAGAAGAGCTAATGAAAGCTTGGTTTTCTTCACTAAAAGATATATTGCCCCAACTATCGATACTACAGCTACTGGAAAAGTGACATTTCCAATTAGCTGAAAAAGATATAGTCTTAAACTCACTATTCTTTGTAAATAGTTTGTTTCCTCAAAAGAACCGGCCTTGAAGGTTCCGTAACTTTTACGAAGAAATAAATGAATAAATGAATTAAAGTCTTTTACATTATCCCAATTTACAGGTGGGTGACTGAGAGAAGCAATGGGAACGTAAGCGTAAACGCTTAATCCAAGAATTAAAAACCCGAAAAGACCCAAGACAGTACTTTGTGACTTAAGATACTTAAAAGCTTTGGGAATAATTAAAAATAAGATCGTTGGAAATAAGAAAATAATTGTGTGATGATTTGTCAAAGCAAGACCCGTAAAAAAGGAGATTATGAAAAGTTTTTTTCTTGAAGGATTATTTATAAAGAGAACAGACAAGAATAATAAGAGAATTACAAAAAATACGTTCAAAGAAAAAACTTCGGCAACCTCAGCATAAAGCCAATAAAGATATGAAAAAGCAAGAATTAAAGAAGATGTTAAAGAAATTAAAATACTTTTTGTAAAAACTTTTGTTAATTTATAAAAGAAAAGGATGCCAAGAGAAGAGGAGATAACGGAAATTAAACCCACTCTGTATGCAACCGTACTGTTCAAAGGAATATGTGACAATAAATATCCTATTAAGGTAAAAAGTGGATATCCGGGAGGATGAGCAACTCCATGAACATATGACGCGGTTATTAAGTCTCCTACGTCACCACCATATACACTTGAAGATAAATTACTAAGATATAAAAAAAACAAGCATAAAAAAAGAGCTATTTCAAGAATTGTATTCTTATGCTTTTTGAAGAAGATTTTTATCTTATGCACCAGTAACAATTAGTATTGGCGTTAGTTCCTCCTAGTGCCGCACAATCCGATATGGATGTTCCTCCAGTAGAATCAAACTTCGTATTTGTACCTCTTTGCTCAGCTTTTGATTGAGGCTTAAAGCAAGCGATTACATCTTTATCAGCACCTGTGACAACAATTTCTTTCGTAATATTAGTAGCTGTTGTGAAAGCAGCTTTTAACTCACCATCATTAACTAAAGCAATTAAGCAATTTGGTAAATTGCTTAATGTTGCATTGCTTGGAGATCCACCAGCACCATCAACGCAATCTGCTGCCCCTAAAGAGGCTGCTGCCCAAGGCATTGCGTTATGAGTTGTATAGTATCTTACATTTGCATTAACAAATTCCGTTGTTGTGTTTTTAACGTTTGCGTCATTTGCTTTTTTAAGCTGTTCAAAAGGATCAATTGTGGCGATAAGAGCTGCTGCTAAAACTCCGAGAATTCCGATAACAACCAAAAGTTCGATTAAAGTAAAACCTTGTTGCTTTATTGTGGACAGTTGTTTCTTCATGCTCTAATATAATGTAATCAAATCAATAAATACTTGTCAATACCCAATTTGAACTTAATATAACCTGTTTTTATTGAATATTTGAAATTAAGCTATAAATTGGTGTTATTACAGAAATAATCAAAAAAGCTACGCCCGTTCCAAGAATTATCATAATGAACGGTTCCATCGCAGTCGTTAATGTTTTAATTGTTTGATTTACTTCTCGTTCGTAGTACTCCGAAGCCCTAACTAAAGTTTCATCGACTTTACCCGTTTGCTCTCCAACTTTTACTAATTGTATTAGCATGGGGGGAAAAAGGGGATTAGTGGACATTGCTTCCCCAAGAGGAACACCTTTCTCAACTTGTTTTGATAAATTCACAATCGCAACCTTATAGTGAACATTTCCGGCAGTATCGGCTGTTTGGACTAATGAATCGACAACCAAGGTTCCCGTACCAACCAATAATCCAAGTGTTCTTGAAAATTCAGTTAAAATTGATTCTTTAATAAGCTTACCGAAAACCGGCAACTTTAAAAGAAGGTTGTCCACCAAGAATTGTCCTTGTTCTGTTTTTTTCCATTTTAGGAAAAAGTAATATCCAACCCCAAGAGCAAGAATGATTATTGGCCAAAAAGTAGCAACCGCTGATGATATTCCAACCATTATTAAAGTAGGTAAAGGTAGGTCTAAGTTTAAATTTTTATAAAGGACGGAAAGTTGGGGAATTACAAAAATCATCATTACTAACATAACAAGTCCCATTAAAATTACTACTATCATGGGATACATTAAAGCAGATTTAATTGTTGATTTTAATTTTGACTGCTTTTCTAGATTTTCCGCAAGACGAAGAAGCACTTTATCTAAAAGACCTGAGGATTCCCCAGCCTTTACCAAGGATATGTATATTGGAGAAAAAACATTTGGATATTTAGAGATGGCACTAGAGAGGTTTCGCCCTCCCTCTATGTCGGTAATTATTCCTCCAACAACCTCGGCCATAGCTTTGTTTTGAACTTGTTCTCTAAGGATCTCCAAGCCCTTCATTAGCGTTAATCCCGAATTAAGCATCGAAGAAAGCTGTCTGGTAAAAAGAACCAAATCTTGATTTTTTACCTTATTAAAAGATGCAATAAATTGATATAAAGGACTCGTACTTATTTTCTCTACTTTTATCGGAAGCAACTGCTTACTTCTTAAATAATTTGCAGCATCAAGAATCTCTTTAGCATCAATAAATCCTGTGAGAATTTTTCCGTCGTTTGTGGCAGCCTTATAATGAAGTCTCATATTAACCAATAAGTCTCATAAGCTCGTCCGGTCTCAAGGAATAGCTTCTGGCAGTTTCAATGCTTATTGATCCTGATAAAACTAAAGCAGCAAGAGATGATTCCAGAGGAATCATTCCTGCTTCTTGGGAAGTTTGTATTGCTGAATCAATCAAGTGAGTTTTACCTTCTCTTATATTGCTCGTAACCGCAGAGGAGGCAAGTAAGACTTCAACTGCAGGAACTCTGCCTCCACTAATCTGAGGGAGCAATCTTTGCGAAACTATACCTCTTAGAGTAGATGCTAGCTGAACTTTAATTTGACCTTGTTGGGAAGCAGGGAAAGTATCTATTATTCTGTCTATTGTTTGAGATGCGGAGTTTGTGTGTAGGGTTGAAAAAACTAAATGGCCTGTTTCCGCAATTGTTATGGCCGCCGCAATTGTTTCAGGATCTCGCATCTCTCCAACAAGAACAACATCAGGATCCTCCCTAAGAGCTGCTCTCAAAGACATTCCCCATGAATGAGTATCGATGTTCATTTCTCTCTGGGAAATAATACTTTTTCCGGCCGGATAAATATATTCAATAGGATCTTCTATCGTTAGTATGTTTGACGGTCTTTTTTGATTAATTTCATTAATTATTGCTGCAAGAGTAGTAGACTTACCATGACCAGTTGGACCTGTCACAAGGACAAATCCTTGTCTCAAGTCAGAAAAGGCATGACAAATTTTTGGCAGTTTCAATTCCTCGATGGTTTTGATCTTTGGTTCCAAAAAACGAAATGCTCCGCTAAGATAACCTCTTTGATAGTAATAGTTAACTCTAAATCTTCCCTGATTCCCATATGCACCACCACCAAAGCCAATGGAAAAATCCAGTTCTTTATTATTTACGAGCAAATCTTTCTGCTCTGTGGTCAAAACAGAAAAAGCCATTTCGTCCATTTCCTCAACTGTAACAGCAGGATACGCGCTTAAACTCAACAAAGAACCATCAACTCTAATAACTGGAACTATACCTACTAAGAGGTGTAAATCTGAAGCTTTCGCTTTTATAGTTTCTGCAAGCAAAGATTTTAGCTTGGGATGCATTTCCATATTATTCTTGTGCTACTCTGAGCACCTCCTCCACTGTTGTAACTCCACTTAAAGCCTTGAGATATCCGTCCTGCTTCATGGTGATCATGCCCTCGGCTATAGCTTGCTGTTCAATTGTACCACTGTCTGCTTTTTGCAAAACAAGGGTTGATATCTTCTCTGAAACTGCAAGTGTTTCATAAATACCAACTCTTCCCAGATATCCGGTACTACCGCATTCTTCACAACCTTTTCCTTTATAAAGCTTGATTTCCTTGTCAGTCGGAAAATATTTGCCTAAACCATTTCTCATTTCATTGATAATGGAAGCAGGCGGAATATAGCTCTCTTTACATTTTGTGCAAATCTTTCTGACAATACGCTGAGCTAATATTGCATTCATGGTTGATGCCAATAAGAATGACTCCGCTCCTAAATCCATTAAGCGGGGCAGGGCACCCGCGGCGCTTGATGTATGAAGAGTTGAAAAAACCAAATGTCCGGTTAAAGCAGCTTGTATTGCTAAATCAGTTGTTTCCTGATCCCTGATTTCTCCGACCAGAATGATGTTTGGGTCTTGTCTTAAAAAAGCCCGCAGTCCGCTGGCAAAAGTTAAACCAACTGCCGTATTTATCTGTACCTGATTTATTCCTGCCATCTGATACTCAACTGGATCCTCCAGTGTCATAATATTAACTCTGGTTGTATTAAGTTTTGAGAGAACAGAGTATAAAGTAGTTGTTTTTCCACTTCCCGTTGGTCCACATACTATTATAATTCCGTGAGGTCTTAGAATATTTGATTCAAGGTTTTTTAAAGCTGTTCCTGCAAGACCTAACTCCGGAAGTGTCGGAACTCCTCCTGATTTCCGAAGCAACCTCATTACGATCTTTTCTCCAAATGATGTGGGAAGAACAGAGATACGCAAATCTACCTCTTTATCTTCTACTTTAAAGTTAAATCTTCCGTCCTGGGGAGAACGATGTTCATCAATCTTCATTTCGGAAAGAATTTTTATTCTGGAGATAACTGCTTCTTGAACGCTTTTTGGCAAACTCAACCTGTCATATAAAATTCCATCAATCCTGTATCTAACTCTAACTCTGTCTTCCTGTGGCTCAATGTGAATATCTGAAGCCCTACTTGTTACAGCGTATTCTAAGATTGTCGCGACAATCTTTGCTATTGGAGCCTCCTTTATAATGTCACCAATTTTAGTGCTATCGATTGTTTTTGTATGAGAATATTCTTCAGTCTCTTTCAAAGCATCTCCAACCTGTCCGACAATTTCTTGACGATATTGTTCATTAATCGCTTTTTGAACTTCCTTGGAAGAAGAAGCAAATGTTTTAAGAGTTAAGCCTGTTTTCTGACTAACAAAA
>JAMCTK010000052.1 GCA_023381035.1 Patescibacteria group bacterium | reverse complement strand
CCTATAAAATGAACAGTTTTCTTTAAAATGGGTCCTTGTTCAGACAAAGATATAGTAAGGGTTGCGGTGTATGGTCCGAGTAGGAATTTTTCCGGCCAAAGAGCACTGTTGTTTACAACCACTTGCTTACTGCCTGATGTTCCGGGAATAATCCTGGTAGTTCCGCTTAGAATATTGACAGGTAATAAATCAACTCTGCCAATTGTCATTCCGAACATATTTTTAATTAGCACTTGGCCTTTGGGATTAATAAAATGTTTACTGGTATTTGCAACCCTAATCGTAAAGGGAACCGGACCTTTTTCCAACCAAAAAGGAGCGGAAAATTCTTTAATCACTCCTGTTGTGGTTCCTTTTGGACCGATTGTCAAAAGAACATTTGTTCCAATTCCTCCTGCTGCTTGAGTATTATTCGTGTCTGTCTCAATTTGAGTTTTTGATATAAAGAGTACGGAAAAGTAATAGTCTGATGGGGGTTGATCAGCAGGTATGTCAATATTTAAAGTTAATTTTTTAACTTGTTTTGGAGCAAGTTCTATGCTACCAACCATTTCTTCTCCGTCAAGAATTTTAACTTTTTGAAAAAATAATGGGTCATCTCCAAAGGAAACACCATCTTTTAGATATTCAGGCGTCCCGTTTTCCGATGCGCTTGCCTTAAAAGGTTTAAAAATAATTTTTAACTGAACCGGATCTTCGCTATTGTTTTGAATTTCAATCGGAGAAGAAATATCGGCAGGGGGAGTAGAATCAATTTGAATAATTGGGGGAAAAACGCCCAGAGAAATTGAAGCAGCCTGAGCTTGCTTTAAGCTAAAAGTAAAAAATATAAAAGCGAAAAATATGGACCAAACGCAAATTCTTTTCATATTAAAAAGTTCCTGTTGCAATATAGGTTATGATATTTGAATATCTGCCTGACTTTTGAGTTGAAGAAACATTTACTTTGTAAGTAATTTGAGCTTGTTGGCTTTTGCCAACAGTAGAGGTGTTAGAAAAGATAGTTTGAGGAGTTTCATCTTTTGAAATATCAGCAAACTGCTTGTAGTAATCAGCAGTGTTGAAATCCGCCGAGCAATAGTTTGTGGTAATAGCGTCACATCTGTAGCCAAAGCCATAAGTAAGAGAAGTTTCAGTACCTACCCAAGGTCCAGATGTGGATTCCGTGCAAAGACCATTGTCGCAAGAGGTGTCCGGGATCAAATCGCCACTTGCAGGAATTAAGAGTTGATGATTCTCATATCCTGTAACAACATATCCACCTGCAGTTTGATTATCAACACTTAAGATGTTTGTTCTGCTGACAGGAGAAGTAGGATCAATTATGCCAAAATCAATATCCAAATCAGAAATACTAAATGAAAAAGGATAAAGAGTGTAAATATATTGAAATCCCGACCTGACTTTAAAATTTGCTCCTGTATAGAGTCCTGGAGCAACTTGTCCTCCTGTATAGCTAACTTTGTAACTTGCGTTGGTTGGTTTACCGGAAACCATATTAAAATTTCCCCATCTCAGGATATAGTCTGAATTGGACATTGTTTCGCTAAACGTTAATTCGGCATAAAAAAGAAAACATAAGAGAGAGAAAATAAGTAGGAGAATTTTCAATTTAAAATTTTCAATTTTCATTCAGTTGGATATTTATTTTTTTTCCTGCCTGAGGTCTTCGGTTTCTTCCAAGATATCATTTAGCTTGTCTGTTGCTTTTGTGCTTAAATTTTCCTTTTCTTCTTCAATTACGGTTTTCACATCCTGAGCAATAGTGTCAGCTGCTTCCTGGCTACGTTCTTCTAAGGCCTCAATTTCAGCTTCCTGATCATCGTTTCTTCTGAATTCATTGCCGAAGAAATAGGCAAGGGGAGAAATTAAGACTAAAGAGCCGACTTTTAAGAAGTTTGTTGTAACGTCATTTTTCAAAGCGTCAGGTAAAAAGATGAGAACTGTTCCTACGACAAAAACAAAAATTGCCATTGGTTCAAAAACAAAGGCAATTCCAAAGCCAAGAAAGTACAAAAGGAAAAATATTGGAGAACTTAATCCTTCTGTAGAAAAGATCAAGAGAAAGATGACCGTATTAAGAGCAAAGATTGCCCAAGGACTATTACCTAATTCCAAAAAAGCTCTGCCTTTTTTGCGAGCAGAAAGAAAAAGGTAAATAAAGATCAAGAAGCCTAAGGCTGGAATAGTGTAGGCAGTTAAGATTGTTTGTTGCCAGATATAAATGGCAAGAAAAGAGACAATTAAGACAAGAGATTGAACAATAAGCTTCATAATTAAATCATACAATTTCAAATTTCAAATTTCAAATCACAATCAGCAAATAGTTGTGCCTCTCGCGCTCATTATTGATTGTTAACTACTTAATTGTTAGAATTGCTTCAGCAAGTAATTCTTATGAAAAAATATTTTCCAACAGAGATTGAGCCTAAGTGGCAAAAAAAATGGGAAGAAGAGAAGATGTATAGAGCTGATGATAAGTCAGATAAGCCCAAATTCTATACCTTAATCGAATTTCCGTATCCTTCAGGTGCCGGACTTCATGTCGGACATACTCGTTCCTGGTCAGCAATGGATGCCTATTCGCGCAAGAAGCGTATGGAGGGAAAAAATGTCTTGTACCCCATGGGCTGGGATGCTTTTGGACTTCCGGCTGAAAACTACGCCATTAAAATGAAAATACATCCTAAAACCGTGGTTGCCGAAAACATCCTGAATTTTAAAAGACAAATAAAAAGCTTGGGAATGTCCTTTGATTGGAGTAGGGAAATAGATACAACTGATCCTCACTATTACAAATGGACTCAGTGGATCTTTCTTAAGTTTTTTGAAAAGGGCTTGGCTTATCAGGCTGACGTTCCTGTGAATTGGTGTCCATTTTGTAAAACCAACCTTGCAGATGAAGAGGTTCTGGCTGATGGTACGCACGAGAGGTGCGGTACCTTAACAGAGAAAAGGATGCAGAAACAATGGCTTTTAGCTATTACCAAATACGCAGACAGGCTTCTGGAAGATTTACGAAAAGTTGATTATCCAAATAAGATTCGGGTCCAACAGGAGAATTGGATAGGCAAATCTCAAGGGATTGAGATAAATTTTAAATTGAAAGAGTCTGATATAGAAGTAGCTGTTTTTACGACTCGTCCTGACACCATTTATGGTACTACAGGTTTAGTTTTAGCACCGGAACACCCATTAGTGCTACAAATTCTAAGCGAAAAATTAAAAATTAAATACGAAAATCTGAAAGAAATCAGAGAGTACGTTGAGAGGAGCAAGAAGAAATCCGAAATCGAGAGAACAAGCTTAGACAAAGCAAAAACAGGAGTTTCAACAGGCTTGTTTGTTATTAACCCGGTAAGCAATGATGAGATTCCACTTTGGGTGGGTGATTATGTGCTTGGTTGGTATGGAAAAGGAGCAGTCATGTTGGTTCCAGGCCATGATAAGAGGGATTATGAATTTGCCAAGAAATTTGACTTGGAAATTCGTGAAGTAATTAAGGGTGGAGATGTGAAAAAACAACCATACGAAGGAGATGGCGTTTTAATTAACTCAGGAGAATTTAACGGACAGAGTTCAAAAGAAGCTGCAAAAAATATAACAAAATATATCGAAGAACATCATTTTGGCAAAACAATGGTCCAGTATAAAATTCGAGACTGGGTTTTTAGCAGACAACACTATTGGGGGGAACCCATACCTATGATTCATTGTGAAAAATGCGGAACACAGCCTGTTCTCGAGAAAGACTTGCCGGTTGAGTTGCCATATTTGGAAAAATACGAGCCATCAGGAACCGGAGAGTCACCTCTTTCTGTTGTCTCGCAGTGGGTAAACGTGAAATGCCCAAAATGTCAGGGTAAAGCGAAACGCGAAACAGATACTATGCCAAATTGGGCAGGATCAAACTGGTACTATTTAGCATATTTATTTGCTAGTAAGCTTAAAAATCCAAATCAAGAAAACATCTTCGAAGAGAATCAAGATGTCATCAAGCATTGGATGCCAGTGGATGTTTACCAAGGAGGCTTTGAGCACACGACACTCCATCTTTTATACTCTCGTTTTGTTTACAAATTCCTTTATGACCAAAAAATCGTTCCTAATCCCGAACCTTATGCTAAAAGAAGGGTTCATGGAATAGTACTTGGTCCGGATGGGCGCAAGATGAGCAAGTCTTTTGGTAATGTCATAAATCCTGATGATATCGTAAAAGTATATGGAGCCGACACCTTGCGAATTTACGAGATGTTTATGGGTCCTTTTGATCAGACAATTGCTTGGAATGACAATGGAGTAGAAGGCTGTTTTAGATTTCTTAAGAGAATTTGGCAGTTATCTCAATCAAATGTTTCGGAAACTGCCACTTCACGCACTTTAAGTGCCAGTCTGAATCAAACAATAAAGAAGGTTGGTCAAGATTTGGAAGATTTTAAATTTAATACAGCTGTTGCAGCCATGATGCAATTTATTAATGATTGGCAGGGAGATGAAAAGGGCTTATCCAAAGCAGATTTAATAAGGTTTTTAGCAATTCTTGCACCTTTTGCGCCTCATATCTCCGAAGAGATCTATCAATCTTTTTCTAAAAATTCAGAGTTTCATTCGATTCACATGGAAGAATGGCCGGAATTTGATTCCAGACTTCTTGTTAAAGATGAAGTTGTAATTGTTGTTCAGGTCAATGGCAAGGTGAGAGAAAATTTGTTAATCCCGAGTTCAGAATTAAAAAATCAAAGCTATGTTGAAGAGAAAGCACGAAAAAGCGACAAGGTTAAGGCATATCTTGATGCAAGACAGGTTAGGAAAGTAGTTTATATTGAAGGAAAGATAATAAATTTTGTAATTTAACTATAGGAATTCCTATTATCAAGAATGGAATTAGAGGAACTACGTCAAAAATTACTCTCATTTCTTAAACAAAACTTCTTATTTGTTATTTTATGCCTAGCTGGGTTTATTTTCCTTTCCTACGGATTAATGTCTTTTTTTGGATCATCAACTGCTTCAGATCAGGTGGAGATAAACATGCAAGTAGATTCAAAGGATGAGGCTGAAATAAGCGTAGACGTTGAAGGAGCAGTTTTTAAACCTGGAGTTTACCAAATTTCATCCTCAGGAAGAATCAAAGACGGATTAATTGCTGCCGGTGGATTAAATGAACTGGCAGACAGAGAGTGGGTTGCTAAAAATCTGAATTTAGCAGCTAAACTTACTGACGGAGCAAAAATATATATTCCTAAGGAAGGGGAACAGGTATCAAATCAAAATACCAGTACTGTTTCCAGCGTTGATGGTTTAATAAACATAAATATTGCTGATTCAACATCGCTAGACACCTTGCCTGGGGTCGGAAAAGTAACAGCTGAGAAAATCATAAATGGCAGACCCTATGCTTTGACCACTGACTTGGTTGCCAAAAAAATCTTAGGAGCAGCTGCTTTTGAAAAGATTAAGGATAAGATAAGCGCTTATTAGTTAGTTTTCAGATCTGTTTCCAACTCGTAATGACAAAACTTAGAGCATTTATATTCTTTACAATTTTACTTATTCTTCTTGGAATTAGATTTGCCCAATTTTTTACTAATTCTACAAACTTGAAGCAGGGCGAGATGCTTGATTTTCAAACAAGCCTAAGTTATGAGCCAGAAATTATTCTTAATTTCCAGAAACTAAAAATAACCTATCAGGGACAAAAAATAACTATTCTTGCGCCGCGATATCCTCAGTTTTTTTATGGAGACAAGATTAAGATTAGGGGAAGTGTGGAAGAGAAAGAATTCGTAAGCAGTAGGAATAACCGAGTGACAAAAGTCAAAACCATTTCTCTGTTAAAACCCAAGATCGAGCTTGTGAAAAGTCGTGAAAATAATTTCAATAGTTTTCAAGAGGGGTTTTTAGCAGTTATTTTTAGTCTTCGCCAAAACTTAGTTAGCATTTTTAATGCTGCTTTACCTGCAAGTTTTGCCGGTTTAATGTTGGGGATCACTTTTGGAATCAAAGAAACAATGCCTGAAACATTTTTAGATAACCTGAGACAAGTTGGAGTGGTGCATGTTATAGCAGCATCAGGAATGAATGTAACCATGACTGCAGGTTTTTTAAGTTCAATTTCAACCCAATTTTTCAAACGACAAACAGCTCTTCTCATAAGTATTTTTGGAACTATTTTCTACGCCTTTTTGGCAGGGTTTGAACCTTCAATTATCAGGGCTTCAATTATGGGAATTATAGTTTTTTCTTCTCAGATTCTAGGTCGTCAATCCTTAGCTTCTTATTCGTTATTTTTAACAGCTTTTGTTATGCTTTTTATTTCTCCCGAGCAAATAGAGAATCTTGGTTTTCAGCTTTCTTTTCTTTCTACAGCCGGCATCTTATATATTCAACCATTGATTTTAAGGCTAAAACCATTTAAGAAACCAAATTTCTTAACAGAATCACTTGCAACAACGTTTTGTGCTCAGCTTGCGACCCTACCGATTCTCATTCTAATCTTTGGAACTTATTCACTCTGGGCAATTCCTGTAAACATGCTGGTTTTATGGACTGTTCCATTTCTAATGCTCATTGGAGTCTCAGGCTCTCTTTTAGGGTTAGTGTTTTTGCCTTTCGGTCAGTTAAGTCTTCTTCTTAGCCTGCCATTATTAATATATTTTGAGAGAATCGTTAATTTCTTTGCCGGACTTAATACTGTCATTATGTTTCCAGTTTTGAATTGGGCATTCGCAGCTTCATATTATTGTTTTCTGGTTGCTTTAATTTATATTTTAAACCAAAGATATGAGAAAACTTAGTTTAATTTTTGCAATGCTTGTTTTTATCCTGGGTGGTTTTTTCTTTTATGACCAGTCAAAGTTCAATGATGGGAAATTGCACGTTGTCTTTTGCAATGTTGGTCAAGGAGATGCCACTTTTATCAGAACTCCAAAAGGAACAGACATCTTAATTGATGGAGGACCGGATGATTCGGTGTTGAAATGCCTAACTAATCATATGCCTTTTTGGGACAGAACAATTGAAGTAGTTTTCGTAACTCATCCACATGCCGATCATCTAAATGGGGTGATTTCAACGTTAAAAAGATATAATGTGATACATTATGTTCGACAAAAAGGAGAAATTTCGTCTGATTTGGCAAAAGTCGAGAAAGCCATTTTGGCAGATAAAAAGTTAAGTGCTAAACTTTTTTCAAAAGGAGATTCTCTTAAAATTAAAGACGGGGTAGGGTTTTTTACTCTTTGGCCGGAAAACTCATCATTAATTCTTAATGAAAAAAACTTAGACGTTAATGGATCCTCGCTAATCGAGCTTCTGCAGTATGGCAAGTTTAAGATACTAATTACCGGAGATGCCACTTCAAGTGTTCAAGATCAGATAGTAACTGAAGCAGGGAAGATCTCTATTTTGCGAGTTTCACATCATGGTTCAAAAACAGGTTTGGATAATAAGATCGTGGAGGAACTAGACCCGGATCTGGCTGTTATTTCGGTTGGTCTAAAAAATCGCTATGGCCATCCCTCTCCTCAGGTTCTTGATATCCTAAACAAACATGGAATAAAAACATTAAGAACAGACCTGGTTGGCGAGATAGAGATTATTTCTGATGGAGATAAATGGGGATTAAGGTGAGCCTAGTTTAAGACCATTCCGGTAGTTGGAGAGAGCGGTGGAGTAGTTTGTTTTTTTGCCTCAGGCTCAACTTGCTTTGGCTGTTGTCCGACTTTTATGGGAAGAGTAAATGAGATGGTTGTGCCTTTACCTTCCTCTGACTCTGCCCAAACCTTGCCTTCGTGCGATTCAATAATTCCTTTAACAATATATAACCCAAGTCCTGTGCCTTTTTTGGCGAGCTCACGAGGGGTTTTTCGTATCTGATAATACTTGGAAAAAAGATCATTAATCTCGTCTTGAGGAATTCCAATCCCGTTATCTGAAACAGAAACTTTTATTGAGTTATGATCAATGTTTGCTGAAATAGTAATAGTGCCTCCTTCTTGGGTAAATTTAAGGCTATTTGAAATAAGGTTATTGATTGTCTGGCTAATTCTAATATGGTCAAATTCAAGCTTAGGCAGATGTTCATCCAAGTGTCTAATCAGCATTATCTTTTTCTTAGCAGCTACAGGAGTTTGTGCGGTTACAGCGTCTTCAATGACTTGTTTTATATCTCCCAATTCCTTGTTGACACTAAAGCTCTTAGCTTCAATTTTTGCTGCATCAAGGATTGAGCCAATTTGCTCAAGCAAAACTTTTGATTGCTGTCTGATAATCTCCAACATTTGTTTTTCCTGAGCCTTGTCAATTTCTGCTCCTCCTTCCAGAATGAGCTCGGAAGAGGCCTTGATAGCCGTAAGAGGAGCTCGAATCTCATGAACGACCATATGAGTGAAATCCTCTTTAATATTTGAAAGTTTTTTCTCAATGGTAAAATCATGGAGAAGTATTGAGGCTCCAATAACGGTTTTACCGGTTTCATTTTCCTTAATAACAGGGGTAATAAAAACCTGAAGAGATTTATCTCCAATTTCAACTTCTTTTTCAGTAATTGAATTTCCGGAGGCTAAGGCTTCATCGATTTTAGAAACAATATCATACTGTCCTTTTAATGAACTTAATATGTCAAAAAAAGTGCAATTTTGTTTGTCTATATTAAGAAAAGCTTTGGCAGCTTCATTTATGATCATTAGATCTTTTTTGTTATCAACCATAAATACTCCGTCAGCAAGTCCGCTTATCATAGCTGTTAGTTTTCCTTTCTCGGTTTCCAGAACTTCTTTTAATTTTGTTACTGCATTTGAGGCTTGAGAAACAATCTGGTAGAGAATTGTCATTTCTTCTTCCTTGTAAAGATTCGGTTTCACAGAAGAAACATTAATTATTCCAACGACCTTATTATTAACAATTAAAGGAATATGGAAAAACGAAGCCAGAGGGGAAATGTTTGTTTCATCAAGGGGAGCGCCTGTCATTTCCTCAGTAACTTCAGAAAAGCTTTGTCCGGTAATGGCGGCAAATGAATCAATAATCCCGTCTTTGACGCTTTGAATAAACCTGGGGCTAACTCGTTCTTCAACGTAAGTTTTAAAGATGACTTTATCGTTTCTCAGAATTAGGGACGAGGCTGTGGAGTAGGAGAAGAGGTGCTTTAAGCTGCCAATAATTATGTCGACGATTTCCTCAATGTCCAGAGAGTAGCTGATGCGATCCTGAATTTCTTTTAAAACCGAGATTTGGTAAACCTTTTGTTGTTGAGTCTTTTCTCTTTGCGCCATGAGCTTATTGCTCCTTGTCTTTTGAATAAGCAGAAATATAGCCAGGAAATCAAACAGAGTTGTTAGAATAAGCCAAATATTCTCAGAGAGGTCAATAATATTCATGGGCAGAGAAAACCTTATTTAGTTAACGATTCAAGCTTGTCGCCGGTTCTTTTACTTCCGATAACAATGGTGTAGGTTCCGATGATAAACAAAGCGTATTTAATTAGAGCAAGGGCAATAACTATTTCAGGGGTGCTCAGTTGTAGGTAGGTAATAACCGCATCAAACAAAATTCCAATAGCAATAAAAAATATTCCTATTGAAATTGCTTTAAATCCACTTGCTAAAATCCCGGTTCCAAAATGCTTGGTAACCTGGGTCATAATTACTCCGGCCACAATTCCGGCAAAGGCGGAAACTAGAGCTCCGCCCTCTACAGCAATAGTTAATAATTTCTGTGCATCAATCATAATCCTGTTTGCCCTTGCACGGGTTGTCCTACCAACTGTGCTTGTTTGTTAATAGTGTCTTGTATAGAAGATGAGTCGGGAGATGCTGCGGTGGGCGTACTCGTCTGAGATATGGCAAAAAGAGGCTCCATGGTCTTTTTTACAATTAGTCCAGAGAGTTGAACAAATTGATCGATAAGCGCTTGGATTAATTCCTGAGGATTTCCGGTAAGATTTGTGACTGTGCCATCATCTTGAACGGTCAAACCTTTAACATTTCTAGCTTTAGCCAGGGTAATTGTTGGACCAAGAATTACCATTTGTTTTTTAATGACCTCGGTTAGTAAATTTTTGTATTCTACGTCTGTTTTGGGTTGCATAGGTTTAATTATTGTTCTCCATTTCCGTTTTTTCTTTTTTTAAAATTCCATTCACCTTTCCGAGCACATCGGAAAGCTCAACTTGATACTTAAACACATATTCGGTCGCTCCATTAGCGATTGCTTCTTTTACCAAATCTTCCTGACCGAAGTTTGAAAGAACGACAACGGGAATATTACTTGTTTCATTTGTCAGCTTTAGTTCTTTTAGAACTTCATTTCCGGAGATATCAGGAAGAACTTGATCCAGTAGAATTAAATCAAAACTTCCGGCTTTTGCTTTACCTAGTCCATCATGGCCAGAATTGGCAATCTCTGTTTCATATCCAGCCTTGTTGAAAGCAGCGCTATATATTGAAGTTAAAGACTCATCATCATCAATTAAAAGAATTTTCATAGATGCTAATAATAACGCTAGCAGGTATTTTTGCAAATTGCAAGTTCTGATTTAGTCCTTTTTAGCTTCCTGAAGATTGGCTTCCGGAGGATCTATCTGGGGCTTTTTCATCTTTTCATTAAACTGATTTAACTCTTTAACAATTTGTTCGCTGATCTGCTCGGTAAACTGCTCAATTTCTCTTGGATATCTGAATTTAAAACGGTCCGAGTAGCGAAGACCCTGCAAGATTCCTCCGATAAGAAGTCCTCTAACCATCATTGGGTAGGGGAAATTCTCTTGTATGACAACAGGAATTGCAATTATGAGGGTAAGTAGCAGCCAATGATGGAAATGATAGGTTTTTTTGCCAATATGAATCCGAAAATTTGGGAGTAGGTCAATTCTTCCAATGCTGATTTTAGGGACTTTATTCTTTTTCTTCTGTGGATGAGACAAATACAGGAAAAATAAATAACCAAGAACTATGCACAAAAAAAAAGTAAGCCAGCCGGTCATATGAGCAAACTATATCATTATCCAGTATCAGGGATCAAGAGGTTGTGATAAAATTAATTGCATGGATATTAAAGAACAAATAAAAAAAGATCTGACAGCTGTTTTAAGTGGGATCGGGTTTAAAGAAAAGATAACCGTAGAAGTTCCAAAAGACATTTCCAAAGGAGACTACACCACAAATGTTGCTTTTATTGCCGCAAAAGAACTGAAAAAGTCACCTCAGGAAATAGCAAGTAAGATTTGTTCTAGATTAAGGGAAAAAGAGTACCTACGAAAAGTCGAGACTGTTGGTGGCTTCATCAATTTTTACATTTCCCTTGATTTTCTTAGCGCTTCCTTGAGTGACCTGCTTACTTCAGGCAAGAAAACTGACAATTCAGTATTTGATGGTCAAAAAATCATGGTTGAGTATGCTCATCCGAATACTCACAAAGAAATGCATATTGGACACATGAGAACACTAGTAACAGGAGAAGCCATTTCAAGATTACTTGAATCACAAAATGCAGATGTTTTTAGGGCAAACTATCAGGGGGACATCGGTCCTCATGTTGCCAAAGCTATTTATGGAATTCAGAAAATAATGGCTGAGAAAAATCTGAAGCTGGAAGTGGTAGAAAAATGGAGCAGCAAAGATAAAGTGCATTTCTTGGGACAAGGGTATGTAGTTGGCGGTCAGGATTATGAAGAGCATAAACAGGAAATTGATGACATAAACGAGAAGCTCTACTCAAAGTCTGAAGATATTAAGGTAATTTATGAACAAACTAGAAAATGGAGTTTAGATTACTACGACGAGTTTTATACTCGATTTTATACGCATTTTGACCAACTCTTTTTCGAATCCGAAATGGCACAAGTTGGCAAACAGACCGTGTTAGACAATACACCTAAGGTATTCTTGCTTGACCAGGGTGCTTATATTTTCCCCGGAGATAAATACGGACTACATAGACGTGTCTTCATAACTAAAGATGGGAATCCTACCTACGAAGGTAAAGAATTAGGTAATGCTCAGGCTCAATACAAGGCATTTAAGTTTGATCGAAAGATTCACGTAGTAGCAAGTGAGCAAAAAGGATATTTCGAAGTTGTTTTCAAAGCTCTTGATTTAATAGATCCTGAAAAATTTGAAGGCAAACAGCTTCATATTTCCATGGGCATGGTTCAGCTTTCAGATCGAAAAATGAGTAGCAGAACTGGAGATGTACTTACCGTAGACTGGCTCATTGATCAAGTCAAAGAAAAAGTTATGCAAATGCTTAAAGAGGGGAGAATAAAAGCTGATGATAAAGAAAAGGTGTCGGAGCAAATTTCAATCGGAGCAATCAAATATTCGATCTTAAAGGTCGGAACAGGTCAGGATGTATCTTTTGATATAGAAAAGTCGGTATCGCTTGAAGGAGATAGTGGTCCCTACCTTCAATACACGATCGCAAGAATAAACAGCATTCTTGCTAAATCTAAAGTCTCACCAACTGATTTGAATCAGGGAAGTAAATTCAAGCTTGATAATCTGGAGGTTGAAGAGGAAAATCTTCTAAGGTTAATTTATCGTTACCCTGAGATTAAGCAACAAGCTGCAGAAAAACTTTTACCAAATATTTTATCAAATTATCTGTTTGATGTTGCTCAAAGCTTTAACCTTTTTTATCAGAAGCACAAAATTCTCGGATCAGAGCAAGAACACTTACGAATTTTCGTAGCGCTAATTACCTCAAGAGTGCTAAAATTAGGCCTAGAGCTTTTAGGGATTGAGTCTCCGGAACAGATGTAGCTGTTCAAAGTAGGTCAAAAAATATCAATAAGAAGAAAATCAACATGAATACCTCAGGAAGAAATTCCCAAATAAAGGCTTTTCATGATGTTCCGGTCGTAAACAGCCTTAGACATGCTGAGATATTGCGATCTATTTTGATCCATGTTTAATTTGCGCAAAATCTTAATTCGGGAATTATTTTTGCTTTATTTGCTTGGCAAAAGCAAGGCCAAGTGGTACAATTAACTCTCAGAATGAATTACCAACGCAAAATTTTAGCAAATGGTCTGAGAGTTATTGCAGCTCCAATGCCATCTTTGGAAAGCGTTACCGCAATGGCAATGGTTGGAGCAGGTAGTCGCTACGAATCAAAACAGAATAATGGAGTTTCCCACTTCCTAGAACACATGGCTTTTAAAGGAACGGAAAAGCGGCCAACAGCTTTGGAAATAATGACAGAAATTGATGGTATTGGTGGAGAATTTAATGCATTTACCAGTAAAGAAGTCACCGGATACTATATCAAATCAGCTAAAAACCATATCGAAATATGTCTAGACGTTATTTCTGACATTCTACAGAATTCAAAGTTTGATGAGGCAGAAATCGAAAAAGAAAGAGGGGTAATCTTGCAGGAAATAAGCATGTATGAGGATACCCCTATGCGAAAGATAGGTGACGTTTATGAGAATCTGGTTTTTGGAGATACACCGCTTGGTTGGGACATTTCCGGACAAAAGGAAGTTATCAGATCTATGAAAAGAGATGATTTTACTAGCTATATGTCAAAGCTTTATAGCCCTCACAATATGACTGTTGTCATATCCGGTGGAGTGACAGCGGAAAAAGCATTTGATTTGGCTCAAAAATACTTTGGTCAAGTGACTAGGTTCGATACATTAGGATATGATAAAGTTGATTTAAAACAAACAAAACCTAAGGTTTTGGTTAAATCCAAAAAAACAGAACAGGCTCATATTGCCCTTGGTTTTAAAACAGCTTCAAATCAGACTCCGGACAGATATGCACTTGCTGTTTTATCAGCAATATTAGGAGGAGGAGCAAGCAGTCGTTTATTCCATGAAGTAAGAGAGAAAAGGGGACTAGCATATTTTGTCAGAACAAGCTCAGAACACTATTTAGACAATGGAACATTGACGGCATTTGCCGGTCTTGATCCGCATAAGATCAAAGAAGCCATTAGCGTCATAATCGGAGAGTTTAAAAAAGCCAAAGAAGGAAAATTTGGCGGAGAGAGTGAACTTAAAAAAGCTAAAGAATTTCTAAAAGGACATATGGTTCTTGAGCTTGAAGACAGCAGGTCTGTAGCTGGGTTTTTTGCTCAACAGGAGCTACTTGATAAGGAAATAGAGACGATTAAGGAAATCATTGAGAAAATAGATGGCGTTACTCGTGAAGAGCTCGCGCAGGTTGCTCAGAAATACTTTGTTGAACAGGGATTGAATCTTGCCATAATCGGTGATTTTGCAAGTGGACAAGAATTTGAAAATTTGCTAAAGTTGTAATTAACGTAGTTATCAAATATGGAAAAATCTGCAATTATTGTAAAACCTGATGGAGTCCAAAGAGGCTTGATTGGGGAAATAATCCATCGATTTGAGCGAAAAGGCCTTAAGCTAATAGGACTTAAAATGATCTCTCTAGACGATGCACTCTTGGACGAGTGGTATGCGCATCACAAAGACAAGCCTTTTTTCCCAGGACTAAAATCCTATATGCAGTCTTATCCAGTCGTTGCTATGTGTTGGGAGGGGAACGAAGCTGTTAGCACAATTCGTAAATTAGTAGGAATTACCAAGGCTCGTGAAGCAGATCCTGGAACAGTAAGAGGGGATTTTGCCATGAGTCAGCAATACAATTTGATTCATGCTTCCGAAAATGCAGAAATTGCCATAAAAGAAGTAAAGCTTCT
Source organism: Patescibacteria group bacterium (assembly GCA_023381035.1). Next base: position 25,456 of record JAMCTK010000052.1, on the reverse strand, counting down.
ATTTAATGACCACGAGTTATTTAGCTGGGAGAAAATGGATTTAGACTTCGTTTACCTACCTGAAGAAAAGAAATAATCTCAGGCAATTAATGCTTCGGGAATTGTATTTTTTGAAGAGAATATCTCAATTGGCTTAGACTCAGAGGCTTTAGTCGAAAATTCGGAAACATCAATAATATAATTATTATCACCAAGTTCAATTCTTGCTTTTTTTTCAGCTTCCGCTCTTGTAAGGGGACAATATCCTCCCATGTACGATTCAATTAATCCTTCAAATCGTGCTTTTGGTATGATTCTTGGTTCTTGAAAAGGCTGGATAATCGGGGAAATAGGCTCGGCAACTATGTGAAGAGTGCTTGTTTGCTCAGTTCTTGCGATGCTGGCTTCTATTGCAAGAGACATAAAATTACCTCTAATTGTACTATATCACTCGCTGTCAAGTGTTTTGTTCCAAAATTCTCTTTATTAATCTTGGAGCAGTGAAAATAGTTATTTCTGCAGTTCTCTTTGGGGATTTTTCCGAAAGGTCTTCTTCTATTACAACTTCTCCTGAATCTTTGACCATTCTTAACATAGGCTTAGGCAGATGTTCGTTTTCAAAAAGTTTTTCGCTATAAGGTTTTTCTAAGATAAATATGTCTTCAGGACTTACTTCAGGAAGATCAGGTTGTTTGGCAATTCGAGGTTCTTTTTGAACCTGAAATCCAATAAGATTTTTAAAAATCCTGTTTCTTTGTTTAAGCTTCGTAGTGATTCTAGATTTCTCATGGACTTAAGATTATAAAGGAGCTCACTCTTTGATGTCAAATGAAAACCGGAAATCAGTCGGTATGCTTGCGTAGGAGTTGGATACTGAAAATATATATGGACAAAGCAATAGCCTCTGAGAGAAGACAATACTGACAAAAAGCTTTAAGAATAAGAGCTTGAATTAAGAACAGAAATAAAGAAACTAATAACCCTAAGTAGGCAAATCTGTTAAATAACTTAGCGTAAAGTTTTTTGCGAGAAGATAAAATTGCAATTGAAAGATAGAACAAAATAAAAAAATAGATTGTGCCTAAAAGTGCCAAAGGTATACCAAGAACTGTTGAAAATTGACTGGTCACAACCAGCTCGCATCCTCCAAGAACAGTACAAGCAGGAATGACATTTTGATAATGGGTAATTGTCAGATAAGCAGCATCTATAAAACCAAGAAAACTAAGGATAAGCAGAACAATACTGATTCCTGTTTGGTCAAGAGCAGGGTGTTTAAGTTTGGAGAAAGAGAGCATATAAGATCACTGATCAAGCTTAGCTTGAATAAGAGCTTTAAAAGCGTTATATCCTTGAGGATTTTGAATTTTTACCCCGTTTATAAAAAAACTGGGAGTCGAATTAACTCCTGCTTCTGTGCCTTTACTTGATTGATTCTTAATAAAGTTTTTAGTACTTTCTGCATTCATATCAGCTTCAAACTTAGACATATCAAGCCCAAGAGATGTTGCGTATTCCTTGAAATACTTAAGTGGTTCGGTTGATGATGACCAGGTCTTTTGATTGTCATACAAAAGATTGTCCATTTCCCAAAACTTGCCTTGAAGATATGCTGCATATCCTGCTTGGGCTGCAATCATTGAATATTGATGAGAAGAAAGAGGGAAGAATCTGAAAATATATCTTATTTTTCCTTCAAACTCTTTTTTAAGCTGTCTTGTTATCGGAGAATACGCTGCACAAGCCGGACACTGGAAATCAGCATATTCGATAATTGTGACCTTTGCACCTGTCGGACCGGTCGATATCTCATCTTTTGTTATTGGGGGAGCCTTAACAGCTATGGTTTCTGTTGCTTGATTTGAGGTTGTAGAAACAAGCAATACCCAAACTGTTAAAATTAAGGCTGCTGTTCCCAGTACCCAATAGATAATTTTTTTAATTAAATTATTGCGGTGTTCTTTCTGCAGTTTTTCCAAAGCTTCGTACTTATGAAGCTCTTTCTTCTCTTTCTTGGTGAGATTTTCCATACAGAGTATGATAACACATTTTAATTGAAAAATTAAGCTAAGCAAAAGTTTACTCTTGTCAATTTTTTCCATCTTTAATTTCTACCAACTTATCGGTATAATCATTTTTCATGAAGTCCGATGTCCAAATCGCTCAAGAAGCCAAAATTAAGCCCGTAACTGAAGTTGCAAAAAAACTTAAAATTAATCCTGACGTTCTAGAGCTTTATGGAAAATACAAGGCTAAGCTGCCTCTTAGTTTATTTAAAAAACTACAAGGTAAAAAAGATGGGAAACTAATACTTGTTACTGCAGTTAATCCGACTCCTGCAGGGGAGGGCAAGACCACAGTGAGCGTTGGTTTGTCTATGGGGTTAAATAAAATCGGAAAAAAAACAGTTGTTGCATTGAGAGAACCATCTCTTGGTCCTTGTTTTGGAGTAAAAGGGGGAGCAGCAGGGGGAGGATATGCCCAAGTTGTGCCCATGGAAGACATTAACTTGCATTTTACAGGTGATATTCATGCCATGACAACTGCTCATAATTTGCTTTCTGCCTTAATTGACAATCATCTTTTTCAAGGGAATAAGCTGAAAATAGATACTAAGAGAATTCTTTGGAAAAGAGCAATGGATTTAAATGATAGATCTCTTCGTAGTATTGAGATTGGTTTAGACGGACATGGAGTTGTCAGAAAAGAAAGTTTCATGATAACCGTTGCATCGGAAATAATGGCCATTTTATGCCTTTCTAATGACCTTAGGGATTTAAAGAGACGTTTAGGAAGTATAGTAGTAGCTTACAACACAAAAGGCATCCCTGTGACCGCTAGTGACCTTAAAGCCACAGGGTCTTTGGCAGTGCTTTTAAAAGACGCATTAAAACCAAATTTAGTTCAGACTTTGGAGGGAACTCCCGCCATAATTCATGGTGGTCCTTTTGCCAATATTGCTCACGGTTGTAACTCGATTATTGCTACTAAAATGGCCTTAAAATTAGGCGACTATGTAGTAACTGAAGCTGGATTTGGTGCTGATCTGGGAGCAGAGAAGTTTTTTGACATCAAATGCCGTTTCGGCAAACTAAAACCCGATGCAGTTGTTTTAGTTGCCACAATCAGAGCTCTAAAATATCATGGTGGGGCAGAGCTTAAAAATCTAACCAAAGAAAATCTTAAGGCCTTGCAAAAAGGTTTCACAAACCTAGAAAAACACCTTGAGAATATTAAAAAATACAAAGTGCCTGTGGTTGTGGCTATTAATGAGTTTCCAACCGATACCAAAGCAGAAGTTGAATTAGTAGAATCTCTTTGCAAAAAAGCCGGAGCGGAGGTTGTTTTAACTCAGGTCTGGGCAAAAGGTGGAAGTGGGGGAGTAAATCTTGCTAAAAAAGTGGTCGATGTAATAAGTTCGCAAAAAACAAATTTTAAGCCTTTATATCCGAATAATTACTCTATTGCTCAGAAAATTGAAACTGTAGCTAGAGAAATTTACGGAGCAGATGGGGTGGAATTTACTGATTTTGCTAAAAATCAGTTAAAAGAAGTAAAAAAGCTTGGGCTTGAAGCAGCTCCTGTCTGTATTGCTAAGACTCAATATTCACTTTCAGATAATCCAAAATTACTTGGAAGACCATCTGGTTTTAAAGTAACTATTAGAGAGCTAAAATTTAGTGCCGGTGCAGGATTTGTGGTTGCTCTTGCCGGAAATATTATGACAATGCCCGGTTTGCCAAAAATGCCTGCTGCGGAGAAAATAGATGTTGATTCAAGCGGAAAAACAGTGGGATTGTTTTGATAATTAGAATGCGCAGAGAGCCTGATGGATTCTTGTCCTAACAGATTGATCGTCTCCGGACAAAAGAACTCCTAATGCTTGATTTGCAGTATAGCCTAGTAACGCTCCCTCTGCCCATTTTTTAAAGTCAGCTCTCCTCTCGGGTGATGTAGGTTTCCCTGAAATATGTGCTGTTCCATGATCAAGCGCAAACATGAATCCTCCTAAAACCATAGAGTCTGTTAACTGATCGGGGTTGGCTGATTGATCATCGACCTCTATGTTTCTAGTCTTAAATAAATCTTTAAGTCCTCCAATAAAGCCTCTCATTTCTGACGCAAGCTTTTGATCCTCTGGGTGAGTTGATGAATATAGACGATCTCCTAAGCCATAACCATAAGACATCTGTCTTGTGGATACTTCTTTAAGCCTTGCTAATAGTGAATTCTTTAGAAATTGAGTGTTCAAGACACCTTCTTCAAGAAAAATGTCATTTTCTGCTTTTGCGCTCATTGGCGAGATAATAGCAAGTACATCTTTCTATGTCAAGTGATTCAAGGGAATAGTACTAATTTGAATGAATTCCAAGGGGGACAGGGATTACTTTTGTTTTTGGATCTCCGTTAGCTCTAAGTCCAATTTCTCTGAAATAATGTTGTGCAAAATCTATTCTGTCTTGAGGTCCAATTACAACTATATATTTTCCTCTTGTCATTTTTTGTAAATGGGTAATTTCTGCAACTGCTAAATTTGGAACTCGATCTCCATGACTAGGGGAGTATCTTATTGGCCAAGGCTCTGAGTTCGGAGTGTTTGTTTGTGCTCTATAATCTAGAAAAACATTGAGACCTCTTCGTAACCCTCTATTTCCAAGCATGATTGCTAAGATATCTGCTTTTCCGGTTTTCTTTTTTAGTTCTGAAGCCAGTTTTGCATCTTCTTCTCCGGGATGCTCAGGCATTATTCCAATGTCTGGGTCTTCATCAACCCTTCTTAGTAGCATTTTTTCAAGACTGCTGTTTTTAATGAAAGCTTCAAAGTGCTCAACCTTTTTAAGTGCGCTCTTATCTCTTGAAAAACAGGCTACGGCAACATCTGTGGATAGTCTTACAGCATCCATGGCCGATTTAATTTGATCGAGTTTTTTTCGTCTGTCAATATAAATCTTTTGTGCTACTGACATTTTCATAAGTTCGTAAGATCGATAAATCGGGACATGAATTGGTAAGTCCGGGGTGTGTAAGCCTTTTTGAAAGTCGCGGACAACGATCGGTAGAGCCACTTTTAAATCTTTGATAACATCCCCTCCTGTGCCGTGATATGTCTCGTAATCGGATATTTTATTTGGATCAAGTTCGTCAAATATGGAAACGTATGTTTGAACTTTTCTCAGCGAGGTAACCTTTTCTGTCATTAGGGTCTAAATATAACAATCATTGGTAGACGTGTCAATCTTTAAATCTTTTTTGGATGGCAGGGGAATTTAACTCGCGAATGGCATCGCTTGCTATCCAGCGAGCTGCTTTTGAGTCAATTTTTTTGATCTCATTTGCGGTTTTTAATGCGAGTATGTTCATTTTTCTGTTTCTGGACTTTCCGATTTGTCTGAGAGCCCAATTTACAGCTTTTTTTACATAAATTCTTTCGTCAGCTGCTTCTTCTTTTATGGCTTTTAAAAATGGATAAAAATCAGAATCCTTGGCTTTTTTATCATGAACCGTAAGCCAGGCTCCAATAGTAAATCCGGCTCGTTTTACGTATTCTTCTTGTCTTTTTGTCCATTCAAGAGCTTTTTCGTAGGCAAGGGGAGTGCGATCAAAAACAGTTCCGCAGACTGTATCGCAAATTGCCCAATTGTCAAAATCAGCAACCCAAGTCTCCATTTGTTTTTCACTAATTAGCTCTGGATCTTCGATAAAAGCAGCTATAAGTCGTGCTTCATAGATTCCCGTTTTCCATAGCTTCGTGGCTAGTTCATGACGTTCTTGAGGCTGTTGGTGAGCATGTTTGATCTCTTTAGATATTTTTCTAAGAGTAGGCATAGCAATTCCTAAGGGTTCTTTCTTTGGTTTAATACCAAATCTGGCCATTCCGGCAATGTTAACAGGGTTACGCTTCTTTTGAAGCTCTTTAATGATCTCTTGTGTGGTCATTCAGGCAAATTATATTGAGGTTTTCAGGAAATGTAAAGATGAACTAAGGTCTGGCAAAAATATTCCCGTTATTTAACGCAATTGGTCTAATGTTCTGATCACTGGCACATCGCTTCATATGCAAAATAACTCCTAGGTTATTGCGTCGTTCTCCAACGACTCTTGGTATAGGTAGCCCGTTTTCCGTTAATCGAGCGATCTCTTTTCCGACTGTAGCATCAAGTCGCAACTCTGCTCTTTCTTGCTGTTTAGCCATGCTTTCTGAGTAATCAACTTCAATGTGGTTATTTCCCCTAATTAAAACTCTTCTTCCATTTTCAGCAACAGCCTCTATTTTTCTAAAGCAGATGAATTCAGGACTACCATATTCATAAGGAAGGATAACTTTTTTCTGGACTTTTATTTTTCTTGCTCCCTGGGTAAGCTCTATGAATTCATCCAGTGACTGGACCTGCCTTGCGGGCAAAATTCTTCTTCCTGCTTCAATAATCCTACTCATAATGGCGATTATATAGAAAAAATTTAAAAAAGCAAATTTATTATTTGAGCTGGGATTAAAAAGAAAAATCTATACGCAAACCTCATCACCTGCACAGCTTTGCGCTATTTTTGCTAGATCCTCTTTTTTTGCAGAAAGTGTAAGCCTAAGAGAAGACGAGAGTGGGATGGATGGGCTAATTGCTCAAGCATAAGAATGTGAATAAGGATTTATATTAAATAGCTACAGGGGTTCTTGGAATGCGACGAACTGTGCTTAGAGGAAAGATAGTCTTTTGAGCCTCCGCTACTGAAGATTGTTTTGCTTCGAAAACTCCAGATGCAGGAATAGAGCGATGGTGCTCAGCAAGTATTTTTTGCCATTGCGCATCTTCGCTTGGTTCATAAATAATGACTGTCTTATCTCCTATAATCTCTTTTATTGCTGTTACATCTTGTTCTCTTCTTTTAATAGCTTCTAACGATGGATTTAATGTTTGAGACGAATAAGGTCTTAAGAATGTATATTGATTTTCTCCGTCATCAACAACAAATCTGGAGCCTTCTGTTAGCTTGGGTTCTAAAAAAGATTTTGTAGATGGATCGGCTAATAGAGCCACTTCAATTCTTACGCTTTCAGCTTCTACCGCATGCTCTAAAACTTCCTCAAAAGATTTAAGCTTAACCTCAGTTCTTCTGTTGGAAATTTCGCCACTAGTCCAATCAGGGTAGGGATCATCAGTATGATCTTGGGGGAAAAAATATCTTCTTGCTTTTCTTGAAAAGTTTGCCGCAATACTAAGAGCCTCTTTTTTTCATTTAATGGCAAATTATACTCCAAATTTTTAAAAAGTAAAGCGATTTAGGTAAAAACAGGCCTTAGGATTGCTTCGTTAGGCTTGCTTGGATTTTGTTTAGCTGTAGAAGCGAGGATATCTCTAATTTGAGTTAAGGTATCTTGAAGTCGAGAAGGTTCCATCGTGGTGGAAAAATCAACGATCATCTTCTCTCCTTTACAAAATTTTGTTACAAGATCACTCGCTTGGTTTGCTTCTTCTGGCGTTAGTGGTCGTGGGGGAGTTCCAGTGTCATCAATTTCAGTTAAGGCTTTTATTTCTCGGCCGCCATTTTTAGTGTAGAACAGAAAAAGTCCTTTATCATGAGGAACTTTAAGGGAAAATTCCGGTGGGCAGTATCCACTTTCGGCTAGGGATGGCATACTTAACCTATTTTTATACCACAAACCTTCATCTGTCAATATATTGTAAGTGGGGCTTAATATATCAATGTCGGGGTGGAGGGAATTGAACCCTCTGTCTCATCGTCCCGAACGATGCGTGATACCGATTCACTACACCCCGTGATGTTCAAGCTAATTATACATCAGATAAAAATGAAGAAAAACTAAAAGAAGACACTAATAGCTTGTTATTAACAAGTGGTCCATATTTGGTCCACCCCGACCAGTAACAGTGGCTTTGATTGTATTTACGCCTGCATTGAGTCTTGTGTTAACGCTTGAGTATCTCCAAACGTCCCAACTCTTGGTTGAAGAAAAACTAAGAGAGCTATTAACTGTAACATTGTTTATCTTAATTTCCAATGGCCTATTGCTGCCTGAGTTTGCATACCTAAAGTTTAATTTGTAGTTTCCTGAAACCGGTGCGTTAACTGTCCAAAGAAGATAATCTCCTGTTTTGTTTATGTAATCGGCAAAGCCTGTTCCTGTATATCCAAGATGATTGTTTGCAAAAAGACTTCCATACATGACAGCGCTTTCTGCCTCATATCTTAAAGAAATAGTTGGTGCAATAGTTGGAGCTATTGTTGGGATAGTTGTTGGAACCCTGGTGGGAACTGCCGTTGGAAAAGGAGTAGGTATAGCTGTTGGAACACGAGTTGGTACAGGCGTAGCAGTTGGGACAGCTGTTGGGACAGCTGTTGGGGTTGTTGTTGGAGCAACGGGAGGTGGTTGACTTGAAGTTATTGTGGCTACGACACCGGTTGGGGTTATGGATGGATTAGAAGAGTAGAGCGCAGCGGTCTGTTTATATGCGTCATAGGCTGGTTTTAAAACATAGTCATACGTCGTGATTCCAATATTGTGCTCGAAGTTAGTTGGACTTGTTCCACTGTTTCTGGTAGTAAACCAAAACATAACATCAACAAAAGGCCAGTCTAAAGCTACTTTTTGGTAGGCCTTTTTCAGATAAGTTGCTTGAGTAGCTTCGTCGACTCCATAAGTTCCTGTGCCCCCGGTGGAGTTCTTGTATGTAGAGTATCCCATTTCAGTAAGCCAAATTTGCTTGTCGGAGTCTCCATTATCAACCATGGTTTGTCTAATTCCGTATTGAGTAACCGGGAAACTGTCGCGTGGGGAACTTGAAGACCAGGTGTCAGGAGAAAGTTTGCCACAATATGGATGAAAACCAATTTTATCAAAATTTCCTTTTAATCCTGCAGCATATAGATCCTTTAAAAATTGCGTTGGTTCAAGGGCTCCTCCTCCTTGAGCCAGTCCTGCGCTAATAACAGTAGCAGTCGGATCTGCAGCCTTGATTGCAGCATAGCTAACCTTTAAGAGTTGCACGTATTGAGCGGCATTTGGAGTTCCTCCCCAGAATCTGCCCAGATTTGGTTCATTCCAGACTTCCCAATGGTGTACGCCTTTTGTTTTAAATCTGTTTACCATTACAGTGAACCAATCTGCGTAATCCTGAGGATTTGTTGGTGGATAATTTTTGCCTCCGGGATTTGCCCAAAACGGACTTCCATCTGTAACAAAAAGCACATTGATTCCTCTTGCTTGGGCTTTAGCTACTACGGAATCCAATTGGCTTAAATAATTTTCATCAAAAGTTCCTTTGGCCCTGCCTTCCGACCACCCCCAGGACAAAGAAAGTCTAACCCATTTTGCTCCAGCATCTCTAATCAAATCCAGTTCTTTGTCAATGTTTCCACTGTAAGTAGTATTGTAGTCTTTATAGGAAACAGCAGAGGCTAAGCCGAAAATCGGCCGTTCATTTGTGGCTCTTGTTCTCGTTTCGACCGGTCCTTTTTGCTTGGTAAAGAAAAGCTGAACAAAAATAATTATTAGAATGATTGTAATAACGGGGATAAGCATGATGGCTTGTTTTCTTAGTAATCTAAGAGTTTCGGCTGAGGAATAGCGAACTTTAAAATTTAATTGGGGTTTTTTCTTTCCCATACTAATTTGATTTTCCACTATATATTAACTGTCTCTCTCTTTTAACAATTTGTCAAGTCTTAGGTATCGATGGTGCTTTTATGCTAAAATATGAGAGTTGTTTGTCCCTGTAGTTCAATGGATAGAACAGCCCCGTCCTAAGGGGTCAATGGAGGTTCGATTCCTCTCGGGGATGCTAAGCAGCTAGGCATAATTTATAGCTCAATACGAGCAAGCAATATAGTGACGAAATCGGAAATTATTAAATTCTTAGTTCTTCGTTCAATAGGCAATTTCTTGTTGCTGTTTGCAATTTTTGGTGTATTTGCCACTTTTGGACCAATCGCATATTATGAAGCGCAATTTAAGCTGCGTGAGTATCAAGGGGTACGTTATCAGTTGATTGATCCGACTGCCAATCAAAATGAGCCCAGTTTTCCAAAAAGAGGAAAAACTCAACTTTCTCAAACAACAACAGATGATAGCTTCATTTCAATATTAGCAGATAAAAGAACCAGAGTGATAATTCCTAAAGACACCAGTTTTAGTATTGTAATTCCTAAAATCGGAGCCAGTGCAAAAATTTTTCCCAACATAGATTCAGGAAACCAAAATGCTTTTTTACCAATATTGCAACAGGGGATTGCTCATGCGGCAGGGACTGTTTTTCCGGGAATGAGTGGGAATATTTATCTTTTTGCCCACTCAACAGACAATTTTTGGAATGTAGGGCGTTACAATGCTGTTTTTTATCTGCTTAAAAATCTTTCTCCTGGAGATGACATAATTGTATATTTCGAAAACACTAGACATAATTATGTAGTTTCAGAACAGAAAATTATTGAAGGAAATGATCTATCATATATTACCAATGCCAAGCACGATAAAGGGGAAACATTAGTCTTGCAGACCTGCTGGCCTCCTGGAACCACTTGGAAAAGACTTCTAATCATAGCTAAACCTAAATAGCTACGCATATTTCTTCCTTTTTTCTTACTTAGTTTTACTCGAGATCATTTAGTAGATTTGCATAATAATTTTGGAAATTAAAGGAGGTGAAAAATATGTTAAGCGATGCTCCAATTGCTCCGACTTTACCGGTTGTTGATCTAGAGCGGGCAATAGGGTTTTACGAGGATATGCTTGGGTTGGAACTTATGGAGGAAGCTACAGAAATGAACGCTACTTTCGAATGTGGTAAAGGAACAAGCCTAGTTCTTTACAAGAGAGATGAACCAACCAAGGCGGATAGTACAGCAGCCAGTTTTTACGTAGAAGACTTGGAAGAGGTGGTCGAGGAATTAAAAGAGAAAGGTGTTGTTTTTGAGCAATATGATATGCCGCATCTTAAGACAGATGAGGATGGGATTGCTGCTATGGGTGAATTTAAGGGCGCCTGGTTTAAGGACACAGAGGGAAATATTATTGGAATAACTAACATGATGTAAGTACTTTCAGTGTCTAAGTAGCTTCTATTTTAAAACAATCGTATAGAGGTTGGCAGGGATATTTGGATTGCCAAGATTTGTTAAAATAACTATCTTTGTGGCATCCGGCCAGGAGAAAACATAGTCGTTTACAAAAGGACCGGCATAAACAGTAGTAATGTTTTGCCCATCGTACTCCATAATTTCCACTTTCTGATTGTTTACGTAAACAAGATGTTTTGAATCCGGAAACCAGCTTAATGGTTTTGAGGTAGTTTCAAGTGAATCTAGGATTTTGTAATTGCGGTCTTCTTTAAGATCATAAGTGTAAACAGAGTCTTTTTTAATAGATCTTTGCTCTTCTGTTGAATTGGCTCCGATCATTCTAGGGGAGATTATTATAGGTAGCTCGGTTGATGCTTTTGCCTTATAGAGCACTTTGGTTTCGTCCAAACTCCAACCTATTACATTAAAGTTGTTTACAACCAAAGCTCTCGTTTTAGAAGAAAGAGCACTTAGCCTTGCTTTTTCTTTGTCATTTTCTTGTTTGCTCCAAGTGGAATTAACTCCTGCGATTGTTTCCGTAATATCTTGAGGATTTTGATTGAACCCTCTTGCGTTAAGCAAATAGGTCGCTCTTCCTGAGATAGTAGCAAGTAGCTGTGAGGCATCAGGAGACCAGCTTAGGAGAGTAGAGGAAAAAGCTCCAAGCGTATCATCTGCAATTTGTGTGGCTGCGCTTTGTAAAGTTAAAATTGGCCTTGCGCTCATATCCAGCACATAAACACCGTTCTTGGTTAATGCCGATTGTGAAGAAACATTGTAGGCAATTTTTGTTTGGGTTGGATCAAGTACAGGGTTGCTTACTCCAATACTGGTGATGTTTTCCAGCTTTGGAGCAGTTGGGAAAAGGTATGCATCAGCTTTGGCAACAACTTCTTTTTTGACAATAATTTTTTTATTCCAGGGAAAATATCCCTCTTTAGTTATTTTTACTTCGTAGCTTCCCGGAGCAAGGTTAATTGTATTATCTGTAGCGGTTGTTAAGTGACCATTAATAAAAACTTGGGCGCCATCAGGAATGCTGGTCGCCACTAAAAGCCCGGTTCCTGAGAGATCAGGTTTTCCTCTTTCAAAAGAAAAGCGATAGCCCTTACCATAAAGAATTACCAAGATGGTTGCAACAAGCAGTATTGAGAGTGTGAGCAAGGGAATCAGCAATTGCTTTTTCATTAGTTTAATTATACATAAGCAACAATAGCACTTGCAAGACGTATAACCCATATATATAATCGAAATAGGATCTAATCGAGATATGAGTCGGTTAGGTAATAGTACGATACACTAATTTTCAATTTATAAGTTACAATTTAAGCTTATATTCTGATTTGAAGTAAGATATATGATGTTTACGGGTAAAAGAATAGGCATAGATTTAGGAACCGCAAATACGGTTGTTTATTTGGCTGGAGAGGGAATTGTTCTTAACGAACCCACAGTAGTTGCCGTAACAGCAGAAGAGAATAAGGTGGTAGCTGTTGGCAGAGAGGCAAAAGAGATGCTTGGACGAACCCCTGGTAATATAGTTGCCTTGAGACCACTTCGCGACGGAGTTATTGCAGACTACTCAATTACGGAAGCAATGCTTTCGTATTTCATAGACAAAGCAGCAGGGCGTTCCCGTTTTTTTAAACCTGAAGTAATGATTTGTATTCCTTCGGGAGTTACTCAAGTAGAAAGACGTGCGGTATTGGATGCCACCATGGCGGCTGGGGCAAAAGTTGCTTATTTAATAGAAGAGCCTTTAGCTGCTGCTATTGGCGCAAAAGTTCCAATTGCTCAAGCAGCCGGACACATGGTAGTGGATATAGGCGGAGGTTCAACTGAATGTGCAGTTATTTCCCTGGGTGGTGTTGTTGTTCATAATTCCGTTAGAGTAGGAGGAAATAAAATTGACGAGGCAATTGCAAATTATGCCAAGAAAAAATTCAATCTTTTAATTGGAGAAAGAACTGCCGAGGAAATTAAAATTAATATTGCCAATGCAATAGTGGAGAAAGACAAAGAAGAAAAAAAGATGGAAATCAGAGGGAGAGACAGTATCTCCGGTTTACCGCGGACAATTGAGCTAACAGAGTCAGCTGTAAATGAGGCTATTTCTCCTGTGCTTGGGGATATTATCAAGGGAGTGAAAGGTGTTCTGGAAGAGACTCCTCCTGAGCTTGCTAGCGATATTATTGATAAAGGTATAATTATGTCTGGAGGGACATCGCTTCTGGTAAACTTTGACAAGCTAATGACTAGGACAACAGGTGTTCCTTGCCACGTGGCGGAAGATGCGATTTTGTGTGTTGTTAGAGGTACTGGTGTGGCTTTAGAAAATATAGAGTTATACAAGAGAAGCATCGCGAGGCGATAGTAAAAATTAAGCTTATAATAATTTAGAAGAAAGGAAATCCATTATGAAATGTGCATTTTTTCTTCAATTTTTCACAGAAAAATCTACTTATAGTATTAAAATTCAAAATTTAAAAAATCAAAAGAATTCCAAAGCTTTGCTCTTTAGTCATCGGGCACAATGACGTATACAAAAAGTACTCATAAAAGCAGGAATTACTGACCTTATGATTTGTAATTTAAACCTTATAGTATAAACATGAAATTTCACAAAAAAAATATCCTTGGAGTTGGTATTTCAGAAGCAAATAAAGAAGAAGTCTTAGAGTATATTATTACAAGTCTGATAACAGACGAAGAAAAACACTTTATTTTTACTCCAAACCCTGAACTTTTAGTAATTGCTCAATCAGATAAAGATTTTAAAAATGTCTTAAATGAAGCAAAATTAGCCTTGCCTGACGGAGTTGGGGTAATAATTGCAGGCAAATTGTTAAAGCTTGGGCTTAAGAGCAGGATAACAGGGGTTGACTTGGTAGAAAGCCTCTGTGACAGGGTGTCCGAAAAGCCTATAACGGTGGGCTTTTTGGGTGGTAGGCCCGGTGTGGCGGTCAAGACAGCGGAGTGCTTACAGAAAAAAAGTCCAGGTTTGAAAGTTTCCTTCATATCTGACGAGTGGCACAAGGATGGATTTGTGGCTCCTTATAAGCATGTAGATTTGCTTTTTGTTGCCTTCGGATCTCCAAAACAAGAGCTTTGGATTGCAGAAAATCTTAATCGTTTACCCGTAAAAGTGGCTATTGGAGTAGGAGGAGCTTTTGATTTTTTGAGTGGACGGGTTGCTCGTGCTCCAATTGTGGCTAGGAAGGCAGGTCTCGAGTGGCTGTTTAGGTTAATAATGGAGCCATGGAGGATAAAGCGTCAGTTAAGATTGCCCAAATTTGTTTTTTTGGTGTTGGCGCAAAAGTTTGGTAAAAGCTTCAATTAACGGGTAAACCAAAAATTTCTTTTTTTGAAAAAAAATGATGATTTGGTAAGGTTTTATAAAATAACCCCTAATTTTTTTTGAGTTTCAATGACAAGAATCCATAAAAATGCCGTTTTTGCAAAAAATTATTGACTTATTGCTTAACCTTATTACATATTGCGTTATATATTTATATACTTTCAAAAAACTAAATTGCTTAATTTTGCTGTTGTAACTTTTAGAAAAATATAATGACCTGGGATCAGGATTATAACTCTTGCAATTTGCACTTCTTTTGCGCCTATAATAGAGTTAATGGATTTTGAATTCTTGCAAAACCCAATTACGAAAAAATGGGTGATTTCTGCCCCAAGAAGAGCCAAAAGACCAAACGTGGCTAAGGAAACCGTGCCCATATGTCCATTTTGTCTTAATAAGGAGGAAGTAATTTATGAAATCCCTGCGGATGATCCCCAGCAAACTAAGCGTCTTCTCGGTGTAGAAAGTGATTGGCTTGTAAAGGTGATCCATAACAAATTTCCTTTTGCTCCAATTCATGAAATAATTATTCATTCTCCAAACCATGATTTAAATATCGACACTCTGCCTTTAAGTCAAGTTGAGAATATATTAAAAACCTATCGATATCGATATCAGCTTCATCAGGGAAAAGGGAAAATCTTCATCTTTCACAATAGAGGAAAAGCAGGTGGGGAGAGTTTGCCTCATGCACACACTCAGCTTGTTGTTATTCCAGAGCAGGTTAGTGTGGATGCTCCCTCTCTTGATCCTGATTCAACCGTTGGTGTTTCCCCTAAGCCAATTGAGGTTCACACCCTAAATGAGAAGACTAATTTCTTAAGCGAGAAGCTGTTGGAAAAAGAAAAAATGATCGAAAATAACCATTTTTACTTATTTTGCCCAGATACAAGTCAGTGGCCGGATGAAGTCTGGATAGCACCGAAAAAAAGAGGTAGGGAATTTGGTGATATTACAGACGTGGAGATTAAGGATTTTGCTGAAATTCTCCAGCGTTTAATTCAAATCATGGATATTAGGCATGGGAAAGATATGTCGTTTAATTATTACATATACCCTGGAAAAGACTGGTATTTGAGGTTAATCCCAAGGCAAAAAACAATTGGCGGATTTGAACTTGTTACCGGTATTTTCGTAAACACTCAGGATTCAAAGGAAACCTTAGATTTTCTTAAGGAACATTTTGAAAACCCTGATTTTGATAAGATTCTCAAGCAGCATCAGGCAGAGTATCGCAAGGGAGTTTAGGATCCGTTCCTATTTTTTATACCTCTGATTAATATCTGAATAGATTTCTTTTGAGATATCTCCGATAACTCCGGACATTTTTTCGTATTCTTGTCCTCTGGTCATAATGCAAAGAAGATAGGGATGATTAGGGTAGTAAACAATTCCACAATCATGAAGCTGTCTGGTTCCGTTACTCAAGTCTCTTTCTCCAAATTTATGAGCAACTGCAATGTTTTGGGGAAGTCCTTGAGCAATTCCCTTATCAAACTTAACCTCGCTTAATATCTGTAAAGCTTTTTCCGAAGATTCTCTTGTAAGATATGATGCATTATATAAAACGCGAAAGAGTGTAGCATAGGATTTAACAGACATGAAATCAGCGGGTGAGTTTTCGGAAACGTTTTCTATTCCCAAATCAGACATTACATCTTTTACTGCGGACGTATCAATACTTTCTCCCAGAAGCGAAAGAGCGTTGTTATCTGAGTATTTTATCATGCTTTCTATTAGCTCTAAAAGCGTATAAGATGTTCCAGGCTTAAGGCTAACTTGAGGCTTAAAGTATTCCATTTCAGAAGCAGATAAATCTTGATAAATCATTTTTTTATCCAGAAATGAAGGATTGGATTCTAGTTTTTTAAAGTAAGCTACCATAATTGGTAGTTTTAACAGGCTTGCCGGGGTAAAAGAAGCTTTTTCATTAATTCCAAACCAAGGACCATTATTAAGATCACGATAATAGACAGCTACGTCTGTTATCTCTCCTGAGGCTTTCTTATTGCTGATTATTTCTTCAACTCTATTTTTGGATGGCTTGTATTCTTGTTCTGAGGAGTTTTGGTTGGTTTCGCATTCCAGGAGAGGATTTGTATATTTATACCCACTATTTAGCCGTATTTCTTTAGATCCTGAAGTTAGAGATTGAAGCTTTGGAATTGATTCAGTTGAAATAGATAGGTATTGACCAAGAAAAAGCCCCACAATTAGAAAAACTGCATAAAGAATAAAAATGAGCTTGTGAGGAAAAAATAAATGAAGAAAAAAATTAGATGTTTCAGTCTTATTTTTCATTAGCAAATCACAAGATAATCTTATCAAGTAAAGCTCAATAAGTGAATATATCAATCATAGGCAAATTTAGCTTGACAAGGTTTTCGAGCATAAAGTATGATGATGTTATCTTGAAAATGTCTGCTAAGAGCAAAAATATTATATTTCCCTTAGTCTTTATTGTTGTGGCTATTGCTCTTATTTCCTCTTTTTATTTTTACTCCAAGTACCAGCAGGCTCAAAAACTTCTTGAAAATCCCAATCAAGCTGGTAAAGCTGAAATTCAGGCACTTCTAACAAAGGTGGGAAGCCTTATGATTCTTCCGTCAGGTGAAGTGCCAACAGTAGCAACAGTATCTGACAAGAAAAAGCTTGCTAATCAAGCCTTTTTTAAAAACGCCGAAAATGACGACAAAGTTTTAATTTATTCTCGGGCACAAAAAGCAATTTTATATAGACCTTCGATAAATAAAATAATTGAAGTTGCCTCAGTTAATTTGAATATGTCAAATAACCAGCAGTCTGCTAGTAAATCTGTGTCTCCAACACCAGCAATAATAAAAGCAGTAATTCTCAATGGAACAACTCGTATTGGCTTAACTAATTTGGCAGAGACAAAATTAAAAGAAAAAATTTCAACTCTTCAGGTAGTTGATAAAGATAATGCCAGTAAAAATACCTACCAAAAAACCTTGGTTAGCTATGGCTCTAATTCGCAAAAAGCTACGGCTGAACAAATTGCAAAAATATTAGGAGGGGAAGTGGGTCCAATTCCAACAGGAGAAAAGACAGTAGATTCTGCAATCCTGATCATATTAGGAAAAGACTTTATTCCCTCGGTCACTCCGACTCCTTCTCTGAAACCATAAAATTTGTAAATTATCCTCTTTTTGCCAATGATGGCAATGGAACAAATGTTTTATTAAGGATCTTGGAGAAGCAGCTTTATTCGGCCTTTTGTTGAATTCCAAGCAGCCAAAGGACTGCTTCTTTCTTGTAGCGTCTGTCACCACGTGAGTTAATTCTAATTGCTGGTAGCTTTCCTCTTTTTCCCCATCTCTTGATTGTTAAAGGCGATACTCTAAGAATTTCTGCCACCTCACGGACTGTTAGAAGATCGGGTAGGTTGTTGATTGATATGTTTTGATCAGACATAGCTTCGAGAGTAGATACTTAATAATCAATATGATTATTAAGTGCTTTTAAAATAACAAAGTATAGCAACCTTTGTCAAGCCCCCATTTTGATGCAACATTATTGTTTTGAAGATTTACGTTTTTTTCTTTAAGGAATTAACTTCTTTTTGGTTGTTCCGGGGATTTAAAGACTAATCCGACGTTTTCTACGTGGGATATTACTAAATGTGACACTAATCCATAAGCTTTTCTAATCAAAGGGTGTTTTTCCACGGATTGTGGAAGGATAGGTTCGCTTGGCTTTGAGCCAGGAATATAAATATCGGGACTTCTCATCAGGGGAATAATAACAAAAGAAAACCTTTAATGCAAATAAGCTTAATTCCACAAAAAAACTCCCAAAGGGGAGTTCTCTTGTAAATAAAAATTTAAAACTCTTATTTAAGCTCCACAGTAGCTCCTGCTGCTGTTAACTTTTCTTTAGCTTCATCAGCTGTTTTCTTGTTAACTGCTGTCATGATTTCTTTTGGAGCTGCGTCTACTAAGTCTTTTGCGTCTTTAAGTCCCAAAGTTGGAACTAATTCTCTTAAAGCCTTAATAACTGCAATTTTTTGTGCGCCGGAACTTGCGATTACGACGTTAAAAACTGTTTGCTCTTCTGCTGGAGCTGTATCCGCTGCCGCTGCGCCATTTCCGGTTGCTGCTGGAGCTGCCATCATAGCTGCTGATACTCCAAACTTCTCTTCCAAAGCCTTTACTAGCTCGGAAAGTTCGAGAACTGACATCTCTTCGACTGCTTTTATTAAATCATCTTTTGAAATTTTTGCCATAAATTCTCACCTCCCTCAAAAATCTAATATTAGGATTTCTTTGCCTGAATTGCGTTAAGTGTCATAACAAATTGCTGTAAATTCCAAGATAGAGCTCTGTGTAAGCCAAAAATTGGAGATTTAAGTCCTGATACTACCTGGCCAATAAGAACTTCGCGTGAAGGTAGGGTAGCGAGCTTTAATACTTGATCCTTAGATATGATGCTTTTATCGAGGAATCCGAATTTAACTTCAGGAAGATTTAATTCCTTAATGACTTTTGCCAGCTCTTTAAGAGGAGCAACGATATCAGAATAAATGAAAATTGTCGAGGTTGCATTTTCTAAGGCTTTTTCATCTTCTATCTTAAGTCCGTTGTCTTTGAGAGCGATTTTAAGAAGAGTGTTTTTAGTTATAGCTAAATCTGCATCTACTGGTTTTAACTTTTTCTTAAGTCCCTCAATTTGAACATGAGTTAGGCCTTGATAGTTGGTAAAAACTAATGCCTTGGACTTTGCAACTTTTTCGCTAATTTCAGCCACAACAGCTACTTTTTTAGCTCTATTTTGACTGACATTTGGCTTATTATCTGTATTCATAAAAAAAGCACTCGAAGTGAGTGCAAAATATCCGTCTTTGCTCTCGGTAGGACTTATTGAATGCCCACTGTCTTCGAACTAGAGTAGTTTATCAGATTACTCTTTCTTCGTCAATACCATCTGTTTTAAGGCAATAATTTCTTGTGTCTTGAGAGGGGGGAGAAGGGTTGAACTGTGATCTATTCTGTCATGAGGTCGCAAGTCTTCTAAAATGCTTAGGGTGTGATGAATAACATCAACACTTGATCTTTCTCCCATGTGTTCTTTTAAAGCAAGTGCGCTATCTGGAGCTGAGCTTTGAGAAGTAGTCTCTATGTCTTTTACGGCACTCCAGCTAACTTCTGAATTGAAAACAACATCTTCAGAGATTGATTGTATAGATTGGTCACTGGTTAAAAATATTGCTGAAAAATGATCTTTTGGTATTAAAACAATCTTTTCATTTTCATCAAAAAAAGTATCGACAATAGTAGCTCTTACTACACTGATTTCATCTTGTTCCCATTGTCCAAGGTAGGCAACGCTACAATCATCTAAGGGATAGGTAGCTGTTTTCATGACGCCTTTGTCAAGATCCTCAGATTTTCCTTTATTGGTAAGCCTGGAAACAGTTTCATAAAAACGTTTTAACCTTTCAAGTTTATGTTTTTTTTCTTCTTCAGTATTTTCAACATAAGCTTTAAAACCTCCACCCCTGTCTTCTAAAATGTCTGACGGTAGAAGAGTTTCTTTTAAAGTAAACGGTTCGAGTTGTTGTGCGGATTCTAAAACACTTGAGATATTAGTTTCTCTAGTTTTTTCCTCCCAAGCTGTTTTTAATTGACTGATTGCTTGATCAAAATTGGGATCAGTCGTGAGACTTTTTGGATAATAAACTTCAACAGAGGTCACAATTTCGTCTGTAACCAGAGCATTATTCTCATATACGACTGTATATTTTCGAACGGGAACCACAGTTGTTTCTCCAATCTGTGCTTTTTTCCAAATGCAGGCCTGAACAGCAACATAATCAAGATCTTTAAAATGCATTATTGTCAAAACACTGTTGTTTGGAAGAAAAAAGGAAGCATTGGTTATCGCCTTGTTTTCTAGTCCTTCGGTTATTCCTTTGGAAGCTAAAATTGTGGCTTGTTGGCAAAAATCAAACGCATTTTGAAAATTTTCTGGTTGAGGATTTAAATGTGATGGGTCTTGTTCATTCATTAATGCGTAATTCTACGCTAAGGGACAAATGGTGTCAATCAGAGAATTGTTTTTGTCCTACATCGGAAAATTTTTCCGTTTGTTTTCTCTTGTTAAAAGCTATATGCTGAGTTTTATTCCAGGAGACATAGTGGATTTTAGGATGATGTTTGCGATTTGATCTTTCTTGATTGCTCCGAAAATTACCTTAATGTTTTCTTCCAGCTTTTTTTCTCCAAAAGACATTTTTCCGACCGTTAGGTGAATTACGGGAGCTTTGGATTCTGATTTAAAGCTAATTTGTCCACCTGCATATTTTTTAGCAACATCTTCAGGTTTTGAAGTAACTGTGCCGTTTTTTGGATTTGGCATTAATCCTTTTGGTCCCAATACTCTGGCAACCTTTGCAAGTTTTGGCATCATTGCTGGTTCTGCAACCAAAATATCAAATTCAATTTTCCCTGATTCAATATCTGCGATAATTTTGTCGTCTGCAATTGCAACCCTTGTTTGCTTACCTGTTCCATGTGGAAGGGTAACTTGTCCAGAAACTCCCTTATTTGTTAAGTTGATATGTAATTCAACTGTTTCATCAAACTTTGTTCTTTGCAATTTTTTAAGAGTTTCCAAAGCATCTGCTAGGGAATAAGTTTTGGCTTTATCAATTACTTGAACGGCTGTGCTATATGATTTTGAATGAGGTTGTTTTGCTGCTACCTTAGCTTTATACTTTGAAGTTTTAGGTTTTGCTTTTGCCTCTTCTTTAGGAGCTTGAATTGTTTCTGATGGTTCCTCTGCTTTGGAAGTTTCAACTTTATCTATTTCTTTAACTTCTTCAATTTCCTCAGCTTTGCTAGATGCTTCAGCTTTTTTAGCTTCTATTCTAGCTTGTTTTTTCTGTTGTTCTTTTTTTTCGGCTTCTTCATCGCCAATTGTTTTTACTCTGATTTTACCCATATTATTTCACCGTTATTCCCATTGATCTTGCTGTTCCGGCAACGATTTTTGCTGCTTGCTCAACATTATCAGTATTTAAATCTTCCATCTTGGCTTTAGCGATTTCTTCTGCTTGAGATTGAGTTAATTCTCCTGCAGATTCACGTCCTGGCTTTTGAGAACCTTTATCTTTGCTAATTGCTTTTTTAATCATTTCCGCAACAGGTGGTTTTTTAACAATAAAGGAAAAGGTCCTGTCTTCGTAGACGGTAATAACAGCTGGGATTAAGGTGCCCTTTTGTTCTGCCGTCTTGTCATTAAATGCTTTTACAAACTCCATGATTGGAAGTCCGTGTTGCCCAAGAGCTGGACCGACCGGTGGAGCAGGAGTAGCTGCTCCTGCGGGAATTGTTAATTTAATTAATGTTTTTATTTTTTTTGCCATATTTTAGATTTAATACCTAGCCATGTTTCTTGGGCTGCTTTGGCTGCAACGAATTTTGATCGATGCATTCCTACGTATCCGACTACGTCGTTATTAGATTTAAATTTTGTAACAACTAGCATGCGCCTCTTAAATAGAGGAAAACCTTTAGCGGTCACCTCTGTTACTGCGCTCATATTTTCAATTCTCATAGTTTTGCTACTTGCAAGAAATCCAGTTCAACTGGTGTTTCTCGGCCAAAAATGGAAACTAAAACTTTTAATTTACCTTTTGCCTCATCGATTTCATCAATGGTACCAAGAAAATCTGAAAACGGTCCGTCAACAATCTTAACAGCCTCACCCTGAACAAAAGCAGCTTTGTAAAGAGGCTCTTCTGTTTTCATAAACTTCTGAATTGCTTCGACTTCTTTATCGGAAATGGGTGTAGGTTTATTTCCGGAGCCAATAAAGGCTGTAACTCCTTGAGTTGTTCTGACTAGTAACCATGATTCATCGTCGAGAATCATTCTTACCAAAACATATCCTGGGAAAATCTTTTCATCTACTGCTTCTTTCTTGCCGCCCGTAACCTTAATGGTACTTCTAACGGGGACGATAATGTCAAAAATTCTGTTTTCAAATCCTAAAGACTGAACCCTTTGTTTTAAGGTTTTGGCGACTTTGTTTTCATGACCTGAATAGGTGTGGACAATAAACCACCTAGCGTCACTTGGAACTTCAGGTTTTTGTTCTTCCAAAATATCCTGAGGTTTGTTTTCTGTTTTTACTTCCTTAGGAGCTTCTTCTGCTTCTTCAACTTTTTCTACTTCAGCATCTTCTTTTGGTTCTTCAATTTCTTGAGGTTCCTCAACAACTTCTTCTTCCTTGGCTTCAGCTGGTTCTTCTGTTGGCTCCACAGGAGTTTCCCCAGTTGTTTCTTCAACTTTCTTTTCTTTTATTTCGTCTGTTTTATTTGTTGTATCCATTTAAAAAATCCAACCTATCTTATTAACAATGTCATTGTGCTTGTAAAAATGTAATCTAGTCCGCCTAAGAAAACTCCGACTAATAGGCTTACAAGTATTACGATCATCGTTAGCCTAATTACTTCGTCTCTTGTTGGCCATACTACTAATCTTAATTCGTCTCTAACTTCTTTCAAAAAGGTGATTGGAGTAGTAGCCATTTTTACAATACAAAAACAAGGTTGTAAACCAACCTCTGAAGTATTTTATCAGAATATGATTTTGATGTAAAGAGGAGCTATGAGGAGTTGACAGACTGTATTATGTCGGATTACAATTTAAAGACCGTTATGAAGAAGATAAGAAAAGCTGTTATTCCTGCTGCTGGGTTCGGAACCCGCTTCTTGCCTCAAACAAAAGCAATGCCTAAAGAGATGCTACCGATCGTAGATAAGCCGATTGTTCAGTATGTTGTAGAAGAGTTGGTAGACGCCGGTATAAAAGACATAATTGTCGTGACCGGTTATCATAAGCGTTCCATAGAGGATCATTTTGATAGGCCAAGTCTTGAATTAATTGAAAACTTAAGAATGGGAGGAGAAAGCAAGAAACATCTTCTGGAACAAATAGAGGCTGTCTCAGAGATGGCCAATTTTATTTATGTGAGACAAAAGGGACCGTATGGAAATGGCACACCCCTTCTGAATGTTAAAGAAATAATCGGGAATGAGCCATTTGTCTACACCTGGAGTGATGATTTCATTAAATCTGAACCGTCCCGCTTTAAACAATTAATAGATGTCTACGAAGAGTTTAATTGTTCTGTTTTAGCAGGAATTAAGGCAACAAAAGATGAAGATTATGATAGATATGGATTCGCAGGAGGAAAAGAGTTAAGACCTGGATTATTAGATACGGATACAATTATTGAAAAACCTGGAAAAGTTCATGCTCCTTCTGATCTCGCAACTGTTAGCGGATTTGTTCTAACTCCTGACATTTTTGAATATTTAGACATTGCTTTAGGAAACCTTAAAGAGGGAAGCGAGCTCTATTACAATGATGCCTTAAAATTAATGCTGGAAGACGGCAAAAGGGTCTTGGCGTGTGAGGTTAAGGGTGGAAAGTACTATGACACCGGAAACAAGCTGGAATATATGAAATCAGTTGTCGAATTAGGACTTCAGCATCCTGATATAAATGGAGAGTTCCGCAAATTCCTCAAAGAGCTGGAGCTTTAGTATGGGTAAAGAGCTTTCAAGTAGGCTGGCAGTCTATGCGCTTAAAAAATTAATACCTTCCGGTCTAGGGTTAGACCCATCACAAAACGGACACTCGCTTCTAGGATTTTCCATTAAAGACATAGTTCACTTAAAAAGACCAGGTTCCGTTGGAGACCCTTTTAATTCGGATCAAGCTTTCAAGGCTGCAGATGACATTAAAAGGAGAATGAGATCTGAAGAAGGAGCAAGGGAGGTGGGGGTGGCATTAGAAGAGCACCATCAAGATGTTGCTGGCGATATCCCTCCTCTTCTGGAGACTATTCCCGGAGTTGTGGTTTTTGAAGGAGCAAGACCGAAAAATGAGGAAGAATTAAGAGCTGAGTTGGAAAATAACGAAGAGCTTAAGGGAATGGTAAATGGTTTTCATGAGAGAGGTAGGCATGTTTGGGCAGAAGCAAATGCGCATAAAGGGGTAGTATTAACGGTGGCTACTGTTGCAGGGTTAGTAGGAGCAGGGATTTATCTACACCATAAAAAACAAAATAAATGAAATATGAAAAAAAATGAGCTATTCTTAACTGGAATTATAATACTTTTAGCTTTTTTTCTGTTTTCTGTTTTAGTACATTTTAACTATTTTACCGGACTTGATCTTCGTACTACTCTAAAAATTCAATCGATAATAAATAGGGGAGTGGATACGCCATTTTCAGTTTTTAGTTTGATTGGGAGCGTTGAGATTGCAAGCCTAATACTATTACTTATATTGATATTGTGGCGAAAGCTGAGCACTGTTTATGTTCTTTTGGGATATGCGATTTTTCACCTCATTGAGCTTTTCGGAAAGTATTTTATAGACCATATTGGTCCATCTTCTAAATTTTTTCGTTACGATATTCCTTTTATTTTTCCAACCTCTTCTGTAAAGCCTGGGTTTTCTTATCCATCTGGGCATGCAGGAAGAACAGCCTTTGTCTCGGCAATAATTTTTATTTTAATATTGAATTCAAAGCTTTCTAAAACCCAAAAAATTGCCGGAATTTTGCTACTGGCTGCTTTTGATATTCTGATGTTTGTGAGTAGGGTCTACTTAGGAGAACATTGGATGACCGATGTTATCGGAGGAGTCTTGCTTGGAGCTTCTTTAGGCTTTTTAAGCTTATTTTTTTCCAGTAGTAAGTTCTGGAGCCATAAATCTTGATTTAATATCTTCGGGTATCACTTCCCAGTTAGTAGATAGAAAGGAAGCTGCACTCTCAACTTCAGAAGCCTCAATTTGTACTCCTCTTTCCATGCGGGTTATTGCTATAAATGCATGAATAGCAGTTGTTAATAGAGCTTCTTGTTCTGTTATTATTCCTGAATCAAGAAGGTTTCTGACCGAATTAACGTCTTTAGTGAAAGAATGGTGAAATATTTTGCTTGGTTTTTCTTTTTCCATGGGGGAACATGATAGCAAGTTATAGCAGTAAAGTCAAACTATAGGGCGG
>JAMCTK010000051.1:3256-5224 GCA_023381035.1 Patescibacteria group bacterium | reverse complement strand
ATAAATATTAAAAGTTTTTCCGTTATCCAGGTACTTTCTTATGGAAATTTTAAAGCATTATTAACTGGAGATGCCGGTGTAGAAATAGAAGAAAGGATTTCAAGGCAAGTAGGGGAAATAGACGTACTAAAAGTTCCGCATCATGGTTCTAAAAGTGGTATGAGTGACTATTTTCTATCGGAAATTAACCCTTCTCTGGCTGTTATTTCGGTTGCGGCTAAAAACCGTTATGGCCATCCTGCAAAGACAATGCTGGACTTACTTGAAAAACATAATATAAAAACCTTAAGAACAGACGTAAATAAAGAAGTAGAGCTTGTATCAGACGGAAAAACTTTTAATATTTATTCTAATTAACCATTGAGGACACGCTTTTATTAATCTGGCTGTGACCCTGAATTATTTGGGGTCCTCCGTCTTCAAACGGAAGTTTAAAGTAGATTTTTGCTCCTTCACCCGGGTGTGAAATGATTCCAACAGTGCCTCCGTGTGCTTCTACAATCCCTTTTACAATATAAAGACCTAAACCAGTACCCTTTTTAGCAAGTTCATGGGGATTTGTTCGTATTTGATAGTATTTTGAAAACAAGTCTTTCTGGTCTGCTTCAGGAACACCCATTCCGTTATCCGAAACAGAAACGGTTAAATAACCGTCTTCAGCTTTTGCTGAAACAGTAATCTTTCCGTTTGCAGGTGTAAATTTAAGGCTGTTGGAGATTAAATTGTTCAAAACCTGGTTTATCCTGACAGGATCAACGTCCACTTTTGGAAGCGGATAGTAGATATCGGTTGAAATGAGTATTTGTTTTTTCTTAGCGGCAGGCATAAAAGGTTCGATTGCGTTGTCTATGATTTCCGACATATTGGAATTTACTTTTGTAATACTAAATCTACCGGCTTCGATTTTGGCAGCATCCAAGACCTGATTAATTTGTTCCAAGAGCTCTTTAGACTGCTGGTCAATTATTGTAAGAAGTCTTCTTTGCTGCTCTTTTTCCAAAGACCCTTTTTCGTCAAAAACCTCAATCATAAGTTCGGAGGAGTCTTTTATTGCAGTAAGCGGTGCTCTTAATTCATGGACAATCATATGGGTAAAGTCTTCCTTAATCCTTGTAATATTTTTTTCAATTGTAATGTCATGAAAAAGTATTGATGCTCCGATTGGTGTATTCGTAGCTTCGTCTCTTGCGTTTGGAACAGGAGTAATAAAGGTCTGGAAGATTTTACCGTTTATCTCTACTTCTTTTTCCTCGATGGTCTGGTTTGTTTTTATAGACTCGTCTATTTTATCCAAAAGATTATACTGTGTCCCGACCGCCGCAAGAATATCGGTAAACAAAGGATTTTTGGAAGAAATGTTTAAAAATGAGCTTGCAGCATTGTTTATTATCAATAAATTCTTGTGTGTATCTACCATAAAAACTCCGTCTGCAAGGCTTGAAATCATTGATGTTAATTTCCCCTTTTCGGTTTCTAATAAATCCTCAAGTCTGGTAAGAGCATTTGAAGCCTGGGCAACGATTTGGTACAAAACCGTAACCTCGTCTTCTTTATAAAGATCTTTACTGGTAGAGGAAATATTGATTAAACCTACGATATTGTTTCCGACAAAAAGGGGAATATTAAAAAACGAACCTACAGGACTAGTTTTAGTTTCATCCAGAGGAACTCCTAAAACGTGTTCGTCTGTGTGAATAGGAAGATTTGGGATGAGTGCCTCCATAGATGCAATCATGCTTTTTTTAACCTGTAAGATAAAAGAAGAACTAACGGATTTTTCAACATAATTTTTAATTATCAGCATGTTTCCTTTTATTACTACGCTTGAGGCCGTAGAGTAGGGGAAAAGATGTTTAAGACTACCTGTAATAACATCGATTACTTTTTCTATGTCCAAAGAATAGCCGATTCTGTCCTGAATTTCTTTGAGAATGGTAATTTGATAAAGTCTTTGTTTTTCCCCATTCC
>JAMCTK010000051.1:0-3174 GCA_023381035.1 Patescibacteria group bacterium | reverse complement strand
TGTTGATGAAATTGCAGTAAGTTCTAGAAGGCTCATAGGCAGTTTAACTTACTTATTGTGTAAGGGATTCCAGTTTGTCTCCTGTTTTTTTACTCCCAATTACAATAACGTAAGTTCCAATTACAAAAAGTGCCAGTTTTGCAAGAAGAAGTATTGTTATAAACTGCTGAATCGGAGCAAAATTTGCACTTTGAAGATAAGTTTCAACGGCATCAACCAAAATGCCGATGGCTATAAAGAATACTCCGAAAGAAATTGTTCTAAATCCGCTTGCCAAGATTCCCGTACCGAATTTTTTTGTAACTCTTGACATTATTACGGCTGCAACAATTGCCGCAAAACCTGCTATTAATGCTCCGGCTTCTATTGCAATTGTTAATAAATTATTTAAATCAAGCATCTTGTTGTTCTCCTTTTGTAGTTTCTTTTGTACTTGGTTGACTTATCGAGGGAACAGCAGTTTCTCCGTCCGGATAAACAGATAATAACGGTTCCATGGTTTTTTTGACAATAAGGCCTGATAGCTGGACAAACTGGTCAATTAAACCCTGGATTAATGTCTGGGGCTGTCCTACCATATTAACAACCGTGCCGTCGTCTCCAACGGTTAATCCCTTAACATTCCTGGCTTTAGCCAAAGTAATAGTCGGTCCTAAAATAACCATTTGTTTTTGTATAACCTGAGTTAAAAGTTTTTTGTAATCGTCTTGAGTTTCAGGCTGCATATTATTGAATTTTTAAAGCTTCTTTTACTTTTACAACCACGTCTTTTGGTTCAACCTGGTATTTAAAAAGATAGTCAATGGCACCTTCATCAATCGCACCTTTTACCAATTCTTCCTGGGAGAAATTTGAAAGAAGTATCACAGGAATTAAAAAGTAGATTTCCCCTTGCTTTAAGGTTTTTAAAATATCATTTCCGGACATATCGGGGAGAACCTGATCAAGAAGAATTATATCCGGTTTTTCTGTTTTTACTTTGGCCAATCCGTCTTCACCTGTTAGAGCAGAAGCCGTTTCAAATCCTTCTTTTGTCAAAGCTGCGGTAAATATATTGACCAAGTTTTCGTCGTCGTCAATAAGAAATACTTTCATATCTAATATAAAGCTACCAGTAATTAAAATAAATTGCAAGGGGAAATCTACTTTTTATGTAAATTTTTATTTAGATTTGGATTAGCCGTACGTTCGTGGGTAAATTTAAATCTATCCGGGTACCTTAGACCCTGGATAATTCCTCCGATTGCCACACCTTTTACAAAAGTTAAGTATTGTAAACCCTCGTAGTTAATAAGGGTAAGTGCGGTAACCAGGGTTAAAATTGCCCAATGGTGAATATGATAAATTTTCCCTCTTCTTGAGTGGATTCTGACATTAGGCATCAGTTCTACTCTCCAGATTTTAAGCTGGGGGATTTTATGTTTTTTCTTGTCGGGGTGGGTAAGGTATAAGAATAATACGTACCCAAGCCAGATAGAGAATAAAAATGTAAAGAATCCGTTCATATTTAGGTAGAACTTACTACCTGAATCTATATGCTACAAGAAACCTGAACCTAATGCAAGTGCAACGAAATTGTTCATTTGAATGTGCTAAAATGGTTTTATAAATGGAAAACGTAAGCAAAAATTTATACTCAATCTTAAATAATCAAGCTTTGGAAATGGGTGCTTCAGGCATTGAATTTAAGGTTGAACGCCCAAAAGACGAACGTCATGGTGATTTTTCTTCAAATATTTCCCTGGTTTTATCAAAAAAACTTAAAAAAAACCCTTATGACTTGGCTTTGGAGATCTCAAAAAAGATTAAAATTACCGGTGAATTTGAAAAAGTAGAGGCTGTTAAACCCGGATTTATCAATTTCTACCTTTCTCAAAAATATCTTCAAAGTCAAGTTAGGGAAATAATTAGAAAAAGATTCTTTTTACGGCTCGTTAACTCTGGGAGATGGTAAAAAAGCAAGTGTTGAGTTTGTTTCTGCAAACCCGACAGGACCTTTGCATATAGGAAATGCAAGAGGAGGGCCTTTGGGGGACACAATTGCCAATGTTATGGAAAAAGTTGGTTTTAAAGTAACGCGTGAGTATCTGCATAATGACGTTGGCGGACAAGTAGAAAGACTTGGTGAGGCAATATATTTTACTCTTCATCCTGATCAAAAAGAGAAAGATTACGAGATTTCGTATAAAGGAGAGTACATAAAAGAATTGGCAGATAAGGTTTTGGAAGAAATGTCCAAAGAGGATGATTTATCACAGGAAGAATTTATAGAAAAAGCAGGCGCAATTGCAGTTTCTATTCTTTTTGAAGAAATTAAAAAAGACTGCATTGCAATGGGGATTAACTACGATACTTTTGTAAAAGAATCTGATTTAAGAAAAGAAGTACCTGATGCATTAGCAAAGCTTAAAAAATTCCTCAAAGAAAAAGACGGAGCAGAGTGGTTTGCTCCAAACGACGAGTTCTTAAAAGACAGGGAAACAGTTGTTAAAAAGTCAGACGGAGAATATACATATTTTGCCTCGGATATTGCCTATCATAATAAGAAATTGATGCAAAACGATATGGTTATAGATATTCTTGGTGCAAATCATAGCGGTCATGTACCAAAGCTTTTCGCAGTTTCCAAAGCATTGGGTTTTGACGAAAACTGCCTTAAAGTTGTTTTATACCAATATGTTCGAATTAAAAGAGGACAAGAAGCAGTAAAAATGAGTAAGCGTGCAGGAGATTTCATAACAGCAAAGGAAGTTTTAGATGAAGTAGGAAAAGACGCATTCAGATTCTTCCTTTTATCACAAAGAAGTCAAACCCATATGGATTTTGACTTAGAGCTTGCCAAGAAAAAAGCTTCCGATAATCCTGTTTTTTACGTTCAATATGCTTATACAAGGATTGCAAGTATATTTGCTAAAGCTACCAATAGCTTTGAGGGAGCGGATTTAGAGCTTCTTAATAAGAAAGAAGAAATTGCATTAATACGAAAACTTCTTGTTTTTCCATACCTTGTTAAGGATGTATATGAAAACCTTGAAGTAAATGCTCTCACAACCTATGCTTTAGAACTTGCAGGTTACTTCCATAAGTTTTATGAAACAAACCAGGTAATTTCAAAAGATGAAAAATTAACGAATTCAAGGCTATCCTTACTTAAAGCAACATGTGTCACGGCTT
>JAMCTK010000050.1 GCA_023381035.1 Patescibacteria group bacterium | reverse complement strand
AGAGCTTATCATTTTTTTGGCCAATTCTTGGCGGAGTGTTTTTAAATTGCTTCGGTAAAATTGGACTTCTGCACCTCTTTCTGTTTGTGGTCTTCTGACAAATGAAGGAACAACTTTTTCTAACTCTTGGCAAATCATTTTTCCCCACCATCGCATTTCGCCAAGTTCATGATTTAAAAGTCTGTTGATAAGGTCTTCAAAAGCACGGCCATTGCCGAAAAGCGCGACATTTGTTTGAGTAGAAAATGGAAGAAGGTCTCTGATATCATCAAATCTTTTAGCTGAGCGGGAGTTGTTAAATGAAGCTTCGGTTTCATCCTCTCCTTTTGGATAAAGCTCTTTTACATAATTTAAATAAGGCTCTGAAATGCCGACGTAAACCTCAAAAAGACCATCCATTGCTTCTTTAAACTCCTTTTCCAACTTGCTTTCCTTAATTTCTGCGGGGGTGATGTAAAGATATCCGCCATCCGGCCTTTTGTCGGCGTAGGAAACATATCTTGTCGATTTTTCTAAAGGCGAAATGCCAACTCTTTTGTCTTCAATTTCTTTTGTGGCGATAATTGATAATCCTTCAAGAAAAATGTGTACGCCACCCAATTCTGCGATTGAATCGTCGCCGTATTCTGCTAGCCATCTGTCGAAAAACTTTCTGCCGCGCTGGACATTGACGACGTAATCAATTCCTCCGTGAGTGTCCAAAAAAATGATAAGCTCTAGAAATTTCTTTTTGGTCTCCTCTGCTTCTTTTTTCTCTTTTGCGGACAATTCATCCCAACCCTTCTGCTCTTCTGGATGAATGATTGGATAAACGTACTCGTCTAAAAACATTCTTCTGATGCTTTTTGTCGAGCGGCTATAGCGGGAAGAAAGTGCGCCAATTACTTCTTCAGGTAAATGTGTTGCAACAAAAACAGGTTTGTCGAGATTGCTGAAAAAAGGTTTTAAGTAAAGTTTTTCTTCTTTGGTAAATTTTTCTGGTGTGTAAGGAGGGGAAAATTTGTCGAGATTTTGTTCTATGGGGAGTTTGGTTATTTTGTAGATTCTTTTTGCTACTGCCTTTTTCATTGAGGAATATAATAAACTAAATGAATTTACTTTGTCAATTGGTGAATTTATTATTTTGTCATTCTGAGTGTAAACGAAGAATCTTTTTTTAATGAATTAGATCCTTCATTTCATTCAGGATGACAATTCGAGTTAATTAATTTGGATTTTTGTCATTCTGACACTGAGTTTTTCGAGATGGAAGAATCTGATATTATTAGTATGTGAGAAATTATTTTGTCTATATCCTAACCAACAGAACAAATAAAGTTTTATATACCGGAATAACAAACAATTTACAAAAAAGAATTTATGAACACAAAAATAAACTCATAGAAGGTTTTACTAAGAAATATAATGTTAATAGACTGGTTTACTTTGATGAGTTTATAAATGTCAATGATGCAATATCTGCCGAAAAGAAAATAAAAGGTTGGTTGAGAATAAAAAAGATAGAACTTATAGAATCAAAGAATCCCGAATGGAAGGATCTAAGTTTATCGTTTTAATTCATTGCCATTCTGAACTAAAGGTGAAGAATCTAGATCCTTCGCTTTGCTCAGGATGACATTTTTCTGAAAACTGAAGGTTAAAAACAAAGAACAGATGACTGGTTTTTATCCTGTTGAGCCGAAGCCGCCGCGGGATTTATTATTCATTTTCTCAACTTCTTCAAATTCCACTTTTTCAATTCTCATAATTATGGCCTGGGCAATTCTTTCGCCTTTTTCAACAACGACTTTTTCTTTTGAAAAATTAAGAACCTGGAGTTTTATCTCGTCATTTTCACCACAATAATCCTGGTCTATAATGCCGACACTATTTGCAACGAGTAAGCCTTTTTTTAGTGGTGTTGAGCTTCTGGAAAGAAGAAAAAATCCGCAACTTTCAGGAATTTTTGCAACAATATTTAGTGGAATAAGTTTTACTTCACCCGGCTCTATTTCGACTTGTTCGCGGGCGGATAAATCAAAACCAACTGCACCTTTTGTTTTATAAGCAGGCATTTCCAAATTTTTGTCGATTCTTTTAATGAAAACTTTGCTCATTTTTTAGTCAATTTTTTAATCTTCTTTAAAATATCTTCTGAAACATTTTCTATACTTTGTTCTGCACTGATCAAGACAAACTCTTTACTGAATCTTTTAATCAATAAATCATAAGCTTTTTTTATTTTAACAAGTTTTGTTGCGTCATCGTAAATCTCTTTGTGTTTTTCACTTGTGCCAATTCTTTTTGCAGCTTCTTTAGCACGAATATTTAAAAAGAATGTATAGTCAGGGGTCAAAAATCTATGATAGAAAGAAAGGATGGAAAGCGCGGAAAGATAATAATCTGCTTTCCCTTTTAAGTCAGAAATTCCATATGCTATGGCTGACCAAAAATATCTATCGGTGATAATAATATAGCCTTTTTTTAAATACTCTTCTAATTCGACTTGGTGAACTGCCCGATCAGCAGAAAACATATACTGAATCGAGATAGGCGGGACTTTTACTTTTCCAGAAAGTATTTGTTCTCTGATAAATTTTCCGATTGGCTCGTCTGTTGGTTCTTTTGTGTAAATTGCTTTATATCCTTGCTTTTTTAAGAGATCTACAACTAATTGCGCTTGGGTCGTTTTTCCGCTGCCATCAATACCTTCAATGGCGATAAGTTTTCCAGGAAGTTTATTTTTTTTAAACTCAATGTCAAAAGATACGTGATGCTTCATAAATAAATACTAAAGAATTATAACCTAAAAATTATAAAATTATTTTCTATCCTTTAATGTTAACAAACTTGAACCAAAAATGTTACTTATCTCATTTAGTTCGTCTAAAAGCACATTTGATTTTTCTTTATTTGCTTTACTTGAATCTCTTAAAAGCCCAATCCATACCTTTGTTTCATTACAACATTTTAAACAGTAATGAAAGTAATTAGTAAAATCTTTTTTAGAACTAGATACTTGAGCTTCTGAATAATTTGAAATAATACCAGTACCACTATCTATTAACTGTTCGCTAATCACCCTACAAGTTGGGTCTTTCCTGTTTAGCTCATCTACGTAGCTTATGATACTTAAAACGAATCTATAAATTCTTTTCTTAAATTCATTTTTGAATTTTTCTTTGTCGTTTTTCATTCTTACTTTTTATATTTTAATTGTGAAATTTGACATTGGTATTATTTCTTCAGATCTTCGTGAATTCTGGATTCTTCTGGTCGGCTCTGAACTGAGTATTTAGCTTGTTTTTTACTTGTGTATGGAACTTCTGCGGGGGTTGATAACTCTTCAAATGTCATTGCACAAATCCTCATCCCTGGGTAAAGTGCAACAGCGATTCTACCCAAATTTCCTAGCTCTAAAACAGGATTTCCATCCCAACCCGGATCAAAAACACTGGCGGTTGAATGAACCACGATACCTAGTCTTCCGAGAGACGATCTTCCCTCAAGCCGGCCGAGTAAACTTGAGCTGATTTTGACTTTTTCAAGAGTTACGGCTAAAACAAAATCACCTGGCTGAATAATAAAATGTTCGCCCTTTTTTACTCTCACTTCGCGGGTTATTTCGTGGCTCGAGTTTTTTTTCATTGGATCAATATATGGATTTCTACTATGCTCAAATACGCGAAAAACATTTCCCAGCCTTAAGTCGATCGAACAAGAACCAAGCTGGGTTTTAAGATCTGGGTAAGGCGTAATAATAATTTTCTTTTCTTTTAAAGATTTTTTAATATCACGGTCTGAAAGAACCATAGTTTTGCTATTATATAATCGTTAAACTCGAGTTTGCAACTCTTGTTAATAATCGATTATGTACTCGAAAATTTTAATTTAAATTACAAAAAGTATTTCGAGTATAGCAAAAATTTATAATTTTTAATTTTCAATTTCTAATGAATTTTTAATTATTAAATTTTTAAAATTTAGTTTTGATTAAAAATTTAAAATTTCAAATTATATTGTATATTGCATTATTGTGAAAACTGACTTATGATTAAATTGAATTTATGAGTAGGATATCTGAGATTTTTGAGGGTCTTTTTTTTACCTCAGTGAAAAAGACCGTTATTAGTCTTGTTCTTTTTGCACTTTTAGTCTCTCTTCCTGTTACTGTAATTTTAGTTGGTCAACAACAAACTTACAGGCAAAATGCTGCATCGATACCCGTACCAGAACCAACGAATAAAACAGCGTGCTTAATTGATAGTGACTGTGGTTGTGGTACTGATATTACAACGAAAGCCTGTGTTGTGGAAAACAAAAAATATATTGATGCGACCAAACAGTGCCCTGATTTTTGTAGTGGGATAGGCGGAAACCTTACGGTCAAATGCACTTCTAATGTATGTATACAGGTTACAACTACAGGAGAAGTGCCTCTTTGCGAAAAATCTACTATCCCTCCGGCAAGCGGATCAGCACCATTAAAGGTAACGTTGTATGGATCAGGAAAAGCAGGCGGACCGAGTAGCGGAGTGGTTGGGTATCAATGGGATTTTGATGGGAATGGAACCTGGGACTCAGGGATTAGCATTGACCCGGTTTCGAATACTTATCTAAAACCTGGGACTTATAATCCTAAATTCAGAATTCAGGGAGCAAATAAGTCTTGGAGTGCAATTTGCAGTTATGCGTTTCCAGTTGTTGTAGCAAAACCTACCGGCAACCCTACTCCAACCTGCACCCCAAGACCTCCCTGTCTTGATAGTGCACAGCCCTGTATAATGAATATACCTCCTGGTGGTTGGTGTCCGAAATCCGGCTTAACAACCCTTCAAATATCCGTAAAACTTCCGGCAATAGGATCTGATACTAAGAAGGGTGAAAATGATAAACCAAAAAATCCTACCAAAAACGTCATACTATATTTTTATAGCTCGGCAGATACCACGATGACAAAAGAAATGGCAAATGTGCCGGGGAAAATAACTTTTGATGGCACATACTTTAAAGGGAATATTGACCTTGGAAAAAGTATTTTAACAGGAAATTATAATGTTAAAGTAAAGATCCCAAATACGCTAAGAAAGCTTATTGTAGGGACACAACATATAACCGCAGGAACTGTTAACACTTTTCCAGTTATTACTCTGGCAAGCGGCGACTTGGACAATAACAACGTAATTGATATTGCTGATTACAATGCCCTTGTTGCCTGCTTTGGAAGCAAACAGTGTGCTAACAAAGACCAAGCAGATTTAAATGATGACGGTGTAGTGGATGAAATAGATCTTAATATTCTAAAGTCTGCTCTTTCAGCAAGACAAGGAGATTAAAGTTTGTAAAAACAAACTGCCACTTGACGCTCTAACTTTAACTATCCTATTATAAATAAGTAAGAATTTATGGATAATAAATCAAATTTTTTGAGAGATTTTTTCTTTTCCTCTTACAAAAGAACCATTAGCATCGTATTTCTTTTTGTCCTTGCAATATCATTACCTGTTACTTTGGTGATGGTAAAACAACAGCAGGATGTGAGACAACGTGCATCTGAAGTTTGCCCAAACCCCGACCCTTGTTATGTTCATCTTGTTGACCCAACTGTGATTACTTCGTACAATACCCAACCGCTTTTCAATGAAACCGCAGGTAAAAACAGAATTGACTTTAAACCCCATGTTGATTATGTTGTGGCTGGACAACTTGCACATCAGTTTGCAATCTACGGAGATTATCAGGCAAAAAGAATTACCTGGAATTACATCTGGGGTTTTATAAAAAGAAAAGATATAAAAAGCTTTGACCCAAATACTGAAATTGACTACGCGGCGCAAAAAATATGGGGAAAGACTTGGGCGCAAGTAAAATCAGAGGAAAAATGCCCTATTGCCTCATGGGATACTCTATACACCGATCCTAAAACATGCACTAATCTTTCTATTCATCCACATGATTGTAGTGATCCGCCAACATACCTTTGTGATGGGTCACATGGAGGAGGAACACAAGGCCAATCAACACCTAATGGAGGTATAGGAAACTGTAGCGCATCAAATGTTCCAAACCCACCGAATAATGATACAAGATATAAATGGATCCCAGTAAATAATTGCCAAAAAACATGTGATTATAATAATTGGCAAACTCAGTGCCCAAAGAATACGGATCAACCTGGCCAAGTTACACCTGATAATAGTGTATGGTGCTATGGTTATGCTGATGGCCCAAAATGCTTACAGTTAAGATATATAGGCGACATAAATTTAAGCGGTACTCCTCCTGCGCCTCCGATTGCTGGAGATTTTACATGTTCATTATCTCTTAATAAAACTAATCCGAATAATCTTTATGGTGGAAAAATTCTTGCCGATGTTAATGCTTCAAATAAACCTAGTGATATCAACTTAGTGGACTGTTTTGTTGATGGAAAAGCAGATAGCCACAACCCTCGTACCGTACCTTATTGTGATTTGCTAGGAGTATCTGCTGGCAAACATATGGTTTCTGCAAGATATTATTCTTCAACAAATCATTCTAGAGGCAAAACTTGTGCAGAAATAAATGTAACAGTTAAAACAGGACCCGGTGGAGCAACACCTACTCCAAGTGGAACACTACCACCAATTTCTGGAGATTTTAATCCAAATCCATGTTATATACAGCTTACACAGCCTACAATAGCTCAATCTCCTCTCTCGCCTTGGAGTCAACATCTTGGTAGATTAACTTGGGTTGAAATAGCTCAATCACATGCTCAAGGCGGATATCACTGGGATAAGTTTTGGGGCAAATACCAAGCAGCAAGACTTGGATGGAATTATGCAATGACTGGAGTTAGAGTTCAAGGTGCGCAAGGAAAAGGTACTGTCCAAGATCTCAACTGGCTTACAAATAGAATGTTTGGACAGTTTGGAATAACTACTTGGCAACAGTTGCAAGATCATGAAACACAAATTGGGTGTCCATTTTTACCAATTAAAGAAGCATGTAATAGTAATACAGCAGGCTCTATTGGACGTTGTCCAAGCAATGCCAGCAGCCAGAATTGTCACATACAACCTGTAAATATTGATCCTATGAAACCTGCATCATTCACCTGTACAAAACCTGGAATTATTACGCCAACTGAAACAATAACGCCTACTCCAACTGAGGCTCCTACGGGAGAAACTACGCTTAATATTTCAGTGAAACTTCCTGGAATTGGGAAAAATGAAAATTTAGGCGAGAATAATAATCCCAAAAATCCTTCTAGAAAGATAAGTGTTATATTCCTTGATGATAAAGAGCAACAAGTAAGCGTGGTTGAAGTGCCTGCGGCTTATAATACTTCTTCTGGCTTATTTACTGGATCTATTACTACTGGTGATCAATTAACTACCGCTAAAAATATTCCTGACGGTGCATATACTGTTAAATTAAGACTTGATAATTCACTGACCAAAAAATTACCAGGCTTCCAAACTATAAAGGGAAATCAGACGATTACGCTACCGACTACAGAACTTGCAACGGGAGATTTAAATAACGATAATATTTTAAATCTTGCTGATTACAATATTTTTATATCCTGCTTTGGCGAAAAACAATGTGACAAAAAGGATTTAGCCGATCTCAATGATGATGGTGTAGTGGATGAAATAGATCTTAATATTTTAAAAGTAGGTCTTATGGGAAGAAGCGGTGATTAAATCAATCAATTTTAAAGTTCTTACTTGACAATTTTATTAAAATTGTTTTATTCTAAAAAAGAGTTTATGAATAAATTCGGATTTATTAGAGATTTTTTCTTTTCCTCTTATAAAAGAACCATTAGCATCGTATTTCTTTTGGCAATTGCAATATCCGTCCCAGTTACTTTACTAATGGTGCAACAACAACAAGAGGTAAGACAACACGCTGCGGGAAGTGTTTGCGATGTAAAATTGATAAATCCTCCTCCGGCCGGATATAAAACTTCTTCTGCTCCATTTATCCATTACAAAGGTGCCGGCAATGGGGACACAATTTACCCTGAGTTAAAAAATTGCGGAGATTATTGGATAAAGGAATGGAATTACGAGAAAACTCAAGATGGTCAGTACCATGTTAGCGGACCTTGTAATCTAGACGGTAAAGATCCTAATAGCTGTTATAAGTGCCCTGCTGGTTATCCATATGCTGTATGCCCACCTAGCGCTGATGTAGTTTACGCTTGTAGAGGTTGGCATACAAGTCATTTTGGCTTTTATCCAAATGTAGTTAATTATATAGCGAATGGGCAGGAGAGAAGTTTTCAAAGCAGGTTTGGTACAGAAATCGGAAAAAGAATTGCTTGGAATTATCTTATGAATGTAATCAAACGACAGGCGGTATCTTTTGGTGATAGACCGAATGATGTTGATAGGGCTGCTTTGGCAATTTTTGGTCATTCATGGGATCAACAACTTCAAGAAGAAAATACAAATGGTTGCAGCACGGTTGCCTGGGATTTTAATGTTTGTGAAAATAGTGGGCTTTGCTCAAAGGGA
The DNA here is from genome assembly GCA_023381035.1 of Patescibacteria group bacterium. The sequence continues at coordinate 3,160 of JAMCTK010000050.1, read as the reverse complement.
GGGACATGCGTTTCAAATGCTCAATCGCCGGCAAAATCTCTTCCTTACCCAGATTATGTTTGTTCTAAATCTCAGGTTATACCTCCAGGAGGAGAAACGCCAACTGGTACTGCGCCTAGCCCGACACCTACCCCTGGTGGTAAAGGAGGGGGCGGGACTTATTTCAATATGAACGTTCTTATTGACAGCAATGGGGATATGTGGTGGCAGCAATGCTCTGCTGGCGGTTTTTGCAACGGAACTTGGAACAAAGCGGGTTCTGCGGCCATTCCAAATAGCAGCTTAAAATATAAAGGATTTGACGCTTTTAATTATAACGGGAAAGTGAATGAAACATTTTTGGCGGCTGACGGTTCAAAATTCTTCTGGAGAGAATGTCCGGAAACTACGAATATAATGACAAGTTCTACAGGGTGTGGCAGTTGGAATACGGGTAATTCAAATAGTACTGCTTATCCTGTTACGGGACAACTTTGGGGTGGATATGACGCTTTTACATATAAAGATAAAAATGGAGATGGTTTACTTCAGGCCTGGGTAAAGCAAAACAATAAAGTTTTCTACTTTAGAACTTGTCCTATCACAAGTAGCGGAATCAACTGGGCAAAGTGCGGCAATTGGACTTCCGGTGATACCAGTAAAGATCCGACTTTGCCGGGGTCGAAATTATATAAAGCACAAGGATCTAATACTTTTGACAATAATGTCTATAGAGTAAAATTTGATGCTAATGGGGGGCACAATTTCTACACTTGGATCTGCCCCAAAGTAAATACTGGTGCAGGACCGAACTGGAGTTGCACAAAAGGATCTGGCGATGCAGCAACAGGAAATTTCCCAGGAACTAAAAACTATGAAGCTTACGGAGCATTTAATTATGTTGGCAGCAATACTTGCGTACAAGTAATTACTTATGCGCAAAATCCGCAAACTGGCGAATGTAAAGCATTCCCTACCCCTTGTGATGTTCCTTCTGGTTGGGAAAAAGTTAATTCTTGTAACAAAACAGGACAGACTACATTTAATATTGAGGTGAAGCTTCCAGGGATCGGAGGTAACACCCAAGTCGGAGAAAATCCTAGTCCAAAAAATCAAACAAGAAGTGTAGTATTATCAATTTTTGATTCAGCAGATAAATTGGTTAAAAAAGTTCCAGGGACTGTAAAATTTGATGGTACAACATATAGCTATAAAGGAACCGTTACCGTAGGAAGCGAAGTGCCGGCAGGATCTTATACTGTTAAATTAAATCTTGATAATACATTAGTTAAAAGAGTGCCAGGTATTCAAACTGTTGGGAGCGGAACGGTAAATTTGCCGACAGTTACGTTAATACCTGGAGATTTAGATGGAGACAATGTACTTGACCTCCATGATTACAACGACTTCATATCCTGTTTTGGCAGTAAACAATGCACAGAGAAAAAGCTTGCTGATTTCAATGATGATGGTGTAATTGATGAAATAGATCTTAATATTTTAAAGATTGGTCTGGCAGTGAGGAATGGTGACTAAAGGTATTGACTAAGTAATTTTTATTAGATACTATTTAATTAGACAAGAAATATGCCAAAGAGAACAACATTATTGATTATAATATTAGCTTTCTTAACAGTAGTTTTGGTTTATTTTGCAGTCGCCGAAAATAATACCCAAAAATTACAGAGCACTAACCCGGCTGTTACTAATGTTGCCACTTCCCCATCTGTTAAAAAAACTGCTAAACTTTACTTTGATCCGGCTATATTAAATATTGATACTAAAGTAGCTTCTCCTTCGCAAAAAGCAGATTTAGTTGTTGATACGGGAACAAATAAAGTTACAGGGGTTCAGATGGAAGCAACTTTTGATCCAAAAGTTATTTCAAATATACAAATAACTAATCCTACTGATTCACTTTTTCCTGATTCGGACAGTATAGTTCTTTTTAAAGACATTGACTACCAACTAGGAAGAATTTCATATGCGGTCGGGATCACTCCAAACAGTGAACCAAAGACGGGCGTGGGAAAAGTTGCAACGATTACTTTTTCGGTAAATCCTGTTGCCGCAACTCAAAGTACAAGTATTGGATTTCTTGAGAAAAGCATGGTTTCTGAGTTAGATACTAAACAATCAGTTCTTAAAGAATCGACTCCTCTTCAAATAAACTTTGTCTCACAACAGGTTACCCAACCTATTCAAGTCCAACCTACAACAGCTGTAGCACAATAAACTCTGTATCTTGATTTTTGGGATTTTTTCAGTACGATTTTAAGAGGATAAAAAAGTGGGCGCACTTGGGATCTTTACCTATGACCTCGTTCTTCTTTTGCTTCGCAAACTTTTGAAAATTAGTTTGTGGGCGCACTTGGGATCGAACCAAGGACCTCGTTCTTATCAGGAACGCGCTCTACCACTGAGCCATGCGCCCAAATCTTGGAGCTTCTTATTTTACCAAAAAAAGTAGGCATAAAACAACATCTTTAAGGAGGAGTTAAATAAGGCTTTCGAGTTCTCCAGGCATATCGTGATCTTCTAACTCTCCCCGCTCTTCCCAAATCAAACACTGGAGCAAGAATTCACGTAAAAATCTCAATCTCTTGATTTCCTCTAATAGCTTCTTTGCCTTTTGTGGATGATTTGCAACAAGTTGATAAAATAATAATTCAAGTTGCTTAATTCTATTGGAAATCGCCTGATGCATTGCGATAATTTTTCCTTGTCTGGATCTTTTTTTGTAGGTTTCAAATTCACGTAAACGCTGCCATTCACCTGCATCTATTTCTTCTTGTAATCTAGATGAATCTTTCTTTTCATCAAATGATTCTTTTCTTTCGCTTTGTTCTTTTGATTTCTCTGTTTCCATTTTCAATATTATATATTCGCCTAACTTGAGTTTGCAACTCTCGTCAGCCGACTATGTACTCAAAATACTTTTATAATTATAGATTTGAGTATTTTAAGTATAACACTTAAATAGAGGTAAACTTAATGTGGAAATCACAAAAAAAGCAACAAAATGAGGCTGAATGAGGTGCGGAGGGGATTTGCACCCCTGAATGGCGGTTTTGCAGACCGCTGCGTTACTACTTCGCCACCGCACCACGTCAAACACTAAACTAACTTAAGCCTGATTTAGACAGAAAAAGTTTAGCATAAACTGAATTCAAAATCGAGA
>JAMCTK010000049.1 GCA_023381035.1 Patescibacteria group bacterium | reverse complement strand
GCATCCCTTAACTTTATCTGCTTCATAGTATCCTATAATATCACTAATTTTCACAGGAGTCAAGCCTGGAAAAAGCTTTGAAACAACAGATATGTTAGTATATATTTAAGTTTGTTATGAAAAAAACTGTTTTTATACTTACAGTTATAGTCTGTCTTTTAATAATAAATAGCCTCGTACGCTCAATTTATGATCTTTGGAATAAACAAGACTTATTGGTTTCGGCTCAGAAAGATCTCGAAGCGGAAAAACTTAAAAACGCCAAGCTTAAGGGAGAATTATCTTATGTTCAAAGCAACCAGTTTATAGAAGAAACAGCCCATAACAAACTCTTTTTGGTAAAGCCTGGGGAGCAGCAGGTTCTAATCTCTAAAGATTTGATTAATAAAGAAAAGTCTGAGAAACAAAAAGAAAATATTCCAAATTGGCGAAAATGGCTGAATTTGTTCTTTTAAGCTGCTTTCGATTCTTTTTTAGGAGGTAGGGTGTACCAATCTACAATTGCAATCGGAGAACCCTTAACGTCTTGCCCAGGTTCGGTTCGCGCTTTTTTATCTGCTTCCTCTAATGATTCATAATTAAATCCAGGCTTATGCATAACTGCAAATTTTCCCAGTTCATATAAAGGGTAAAAGGGTCTTGCCCTGCCGAGTCCTGAAAGTTTTTGTTTTACCCTTTTATCAGCATCCTTTAAAACGTCTTGAATTGATTTAAATTCAACATTTAAATCAACCCCCTCATAAAGCTTTTTAATTGTCAGATGATGCCATTTAGAAGCAACATCTAATACATTTGTCCAATCGTTTTCCTTAGCTAGTTCTAAGAATGATTTTACTTCTCCGCCGGTTGAATAAGCCTCTTCTCTTAGAATTATTGCTTCAGCAGGAACGTGATATTTATTAATTAATGTGTCTGCCATTACTTTTCCTTCAGAAGGGTAATGAGACCCCCAGAGATGACCTAAGTCTATAACAATTTTTCCAGCACCTCTTCCGTTATCCCAAGCTAAAGCAGCAGCTCTTGCAGCAAAATGGGTTCTTAAGGCGGGAGCTGTTATGTGTCTTTCAGAAACAGTGCCGTCTTTTTGATGTTTTCTTGTTGTTTTATCAGACATCCAATATCCGTGGACCAAAAGTGCGTCAAATTGTGGAGATTGGATACTTTCCGCTGATTTTAATTGTTCTCTGTTTTCTTGAGGAATTAGTTGTCCTTCTGTCATAGCTGGGGAATTATAGCTCTGGAGTTACTATAAGTCAAACTATGTTGCGGGACCTAGAAGAAATTCGTACCCTCTTCCTTTTCCAAACCACACCCTTTGCAATAATTTAAGAGATTGAAAAAATATTAGTTAAGCTTCCTTCTTTGTGTATCTTCTTGTTTAGCCAGGGCGGTTTCTGTCTGACCAAGAACAACCTTAATGTCCTTTAATATTTTCACAATCTCTTAAATTATTCCCAATTCTCTTAATGTCTCTGTGTATTTTGTATTTTCTGTTTCTCCACCAAACAGAGAAAGGAAATCTCCATGCAAAGTGTTATGCGTAATACTCAAAGAAAAATCTTTTATTTTATTTCCCGCAAGGAATAATTTTACCCATTGACCAACAGTGGGAGAAAATTTTTGATCATCAACACACTCAATTTCTAGCTCTTGGCTTTCTTTATCATGGGAAATAGATATATATGGAGGATAAGGTGGACGGGCATATCCCTCTTCTCCAAAAGGATAACCAATGGTAAATCTAAGTTGGGGACTATTTTTATCTAAAATCTTAACTGATTCATTATAAATATCCCCCAGAAGTTGTTTTTCTGATGAATTAACTGCAGTGTTTACTTCTGGATTACTTAACATGATTAAATTATATCATGGATGATTTTGAGGCTAAAAACCTGTGTTTGCGGGGATTGGAAGAAATACGCACATCCTTCCTTAGCCAAGCAACGCCTGTATTTATTCCAAAATTAGAGTAATATCTCGGAAAATTTTCTATGAGGCTATGCAAAAGGTTTAAAATCTGCAGTGAAGGAAAAATTAACCTGTGGTCCCTCAAGTCCTAGATTTTTTCCGTCTTGAACAATATTCCTTGCTTGACCCAAAGCTGTCCTATTTGAGTCGTTGGCAGTTAACATTGTTCTTTCTCCTGTAGGTTTTTCATACAATAAATTTGTTGCACCACTTTGGAATTGTGAAAGTGATAAATATGTAACGCTAACTTCCTTACCTAATATTTTAAGTAGTAAAGGTTTTTCTTCTGTCCCCGAAGCTCTAATAACCAAAAGTGGTCGCTCTGATGGTGAAATTTGGGTTTGTTCGAGTCCTAAAGTCAACCCCTCGCCATTAGCCCTTGAGACAATTACCTCACCACGAGCTCCTTCTCCCCCAAGATAAAGATCTACATGATCACCGCCGCAATCCCAATTATGTAGTCCACCTGTTACATCCATTTCTTGATGCCGAACGTAAGGCCTAACTTCTTCTACCTTACCTAAATATACAGAGAACTCATTTGACCTTTCAGTTTCTGCAATTGGATGTTGTCCTTCTGTTATAGGATCCATAATTAAAGTATATATTATAAGTGGGTAAAGGTCAACCAATTCAACATTTATATTTGAGGCTAAATTTTCGATGTTGCGGGGCTAGGAGTTGCGCCTAGCCTATGAGATTATGAGCCTCATGTGCACTGTACACTACCCCGCGCGCAGAAGCTATTATAGCACGAAATTGCTTTAAACTGAAGCAGATGATAAAATAGTTTTCGATGCCAGGGTAGCTTAGTGGTAGAGCGCCGGATTCATATCCCGGTGGTCGCGAGTTCGATCCTCGCCCCTGGTACTTATCCTCTATGAATAATCCCATTGGTATAATAGATTCAGGTATCGGAGGCCTTTCAATTGCCTCAGTTTTAATTAAAGGTTTGCCTAAAGAGTCTTTTATTTATCTAGCAGACTCCAAAAACTGTCCTTACGGAGTGAAAAATAAAGATGAGATTTATCGGTTAACAAAAAAGATGGTAGAGTTTCTTGTCAAAAAGAAAATAAAACTTTTAGTTGTTGCTTGCAATACAATAACAGTTACTTCAATAGATAAATTAAGAAAAGAGTTTAAGGAAATTCCCATTGTTGGGATAGTCCCCGTAATAAAAACTGCTAGGGAAAAAACACAGAATGGAAAAATTGGGGTCTTTTCAACCGTGGCTACAGCAAACAGTTCTTATCAAAAAGACTTAATTAATAAATTCACAAAAGGTAGCACGGTTATTAATTACGGATCATCAAATCTGGTTTCTCTAATAGAAAAAGGAAACGAGAAGCAAATAAATAAGCTTTTGAAAGAAGAATTAAAAATATGTAAAGAAAAATTCATAGAGGATAAGTACCAGGGGCGAGGATCGAA
>JAMCTK010000048.1 GCA_023381035.1 Patescibacteria group bacterium | reverse complement strand
ATTGAAGTGTTTATACCCACTTGTTTTTTTAAATCTTCGGATGCCCGCCATGCCTCAATTATCGGAGTATATTCAGGATACATAACAAAGATAAAGGTACTTTTTTTGCCATCACGCATAGTCTCTATAACGTGCATATACTTATTTTTTGTGTCCTCTGAAGTTTTTTTTGCCAAAGAGCCCAGATCAATAAAACCTTTCCAGTCAGTAGGAAGTTCAAGCAGCCTTAAGGTATGCCCGGTAGGTGCAGTGTCAAAGATTACAACATCATACCCATTTGGCTCAAAATAGCTCATGAACTTTTCAAATGCAGACATTTCCTCAGCACAGGGTGAATTTAAGTCTTCTTCCACAGATTTTTTTGTTTCCATGTCCTGATCTTTTACTGCTTCTAAAATCCTCTTTTTATATTCTTTCAAAGCTTTTTTCTGATCTATCCTTGCAGCAAATAGATTACTTACACCTGTAATTTCTTTTGGAGTATGATCAATTTTTTGTCCAAAAATATCATTTAAATGAGAAGCCGGATCAGTTGTAACTATCAAGGTCTTTAAACCTCTCTCTGCAAGATATACAGAAGTTATACATGCAATTGAGCTTTTGCCAACCCCACCTTTACCGGTAAAGAAAATATATCGGGTTTCATTTTTTTCTGGGTGGAATAAATCATAAATGTCTTTATTGTTATTTGTGATATCAAATTCATCCATATATTCAAAAGTATCTTTTTTGGATAAATCTGCTACATCTTCCTCTTTTTGCCCATCATATAAAAATCTGCCTACGGACTCCAATAATCTTATTCCTGATAATTCAGATTCTCTTAAGGGATAAAATATTTTAGTTAAATATTTAAACTCTTCCTCAATTTTTTCAACATTTACCAATTCTTCTTCTTTTTTCTTTTCAAAAAAGTTATCAGTAATTGCCTCTTCGGGTAATAATCCATTTACAATAAGGGAGCTTGTTTTAATACCTAATTTAGAAATTTCTTTAATGCTTCTTTTTGTTTCAATTATTGAAGAGTTCTCTGGTTTTAAGACAAATATAAATGAAGTTTTGTTTTTATCCTGAAGATAGGTAATGGCTTTCTCATATTTTAATTTTGCGCTCTGCAAAGATGCTCCTGGTCCTATACAGGTTGAAGCGCTTTTTTGCAATGTTTCACTCCAGCCTGAAGGAAGTTCAAGAAGCCTTATTGTATGCCCAGTGGGAGCTGTATCAAATATTACAACCTCATATTGAGGATCATCCATATATTCTATAAATTTATCAAAAGCCGCTACCTCTTCAATGCAGGGGCTATTTAATTGTTCTTTTATTGCCTGAAGACTTTTTTCATCCAGAATTTCTCTCATCGGTGAAATGATTCTTTCTCTGTATACATCTGATGCAATGTCTGGATCTATTTCAATAGAAAAAAGATTTTTAATGCCATCAATTTGAGTAATTTTGGCTCCTATTTCCTGTTCAAAAATATCTCCCAGATTTGGAGCAGGATCTGTTGTTACAAGCAAAGTTTTATATCCTTTATTGGCAAGCCATACAGCTGTGGCGCAGCTCATGGTGCTTTTACCTACTCCGCCCTTACCGCTAAAAAATATATATTTTGTCTCATTTTTTATATTTGGTTCTATTAATCTGTTCATTTTGCTCAAATCCTTTTTTAACTAATTTTTTACATTAATATTTTTGGCTAATTCTTCTTTAAGCTCATTAAATTTCAGATATCTCTTTTTGGAAATAATTTTTCCATTAATTGCAGTGATTGGAAGAACTTCTTTTCCATTTTCTTTGACCAATTGAAAAATTTTCTTATTTTCCAGAAACATCTTTACATCAAACGATAGGCTTGCTCTAATAATTTCTAAATCACTGAACTCCTTACTTATATTTTTTAATGTTTCGTTAAATTCTATTAATTCCTTATCTGGTTCGGGCCCACAAACGCCTGAGTAACAGCACATCGCTCCTTCATATATAATTAAATTATTTTCTGACATTTTAATACCTCCATTATAGAATTTTTAAACTTTTTTATCCCTTACCCCCTTTATAAAAAAGGAGTAACGATGAGTTAATTACAACGGAAATGCAGCCTACCTCCTGAAGGATTGCTCCAAAAGTAGGGGTAAGATAGCCCAAGGATGCTAAGCTCAGTCCAATCACATTCCAGATAATGGCAAAGACAATGTTTACCTTCATCTTTTGGAACGCCTTGCGGCTTAAACTTATCACATAACTAACCTTTGAAAGCTCGTCACCAAGTAAGGCTACGTCCGCAGCCTCAATTGCCACATCGGTGCCTGCGGTTCCCATTGCTATCCCAATGTCAGCAGAAGCCAGTGCTGGTGCATCATTCACACCGTCACCAACCATAACAACTACATGGCCGTCTTTTTTTAATCGATCTAAATATGATACTTTCTCTTCTGGAAGCAGGTCGGATGCAATCTCTTTAATCCCCAGAGAATTAGCAACTGCCTCTGACACAATGCGGTTATCCCCTGACAGCATTACGATTCTTTCCATCCCAAGTGATCTAAGACTTTCAATTTCTTCAGACAGCCCATCTTTACCAACGTCTCTCACCGCAATCAGACCAATTAACTTACTGTCACGAGCAACCAGTAGGACAGTTGCTCCTTTATTCTCAAGGTCTTTAATCGTATTCAGATGTTCATCCACAATCACAATCTCTTTCTCTTCCATCAACTTAAAAGTTCCGGTCAGGATTGTTTGCCCTTCATGTTGAGCAATAACGCCTTTGCCCAAAATTGCTTCAAATTTTTCAGGATCAGTAGCTGCTATACCTATCTCATTTGCTTTGTCCAGTATTGCCCTTGCAAGGGGGTGCTCTGAAAATTTCTCGGCGATTGCTGCTACCTCCAGAATATCTTCAGTCTTATTGTTATTTAAACTTACGATGTCAGTAATCTTAGGTTTTCCATACGTAAGTGTTCCTGTTTTATCAAACACAACAGTATCAGCATTTTGCAAGCGCTCTACAAAGGTTCCACCTTTGATGATAATTCCTCTCCTGCTTGCATTGCCAATCGCACCAACAACAGCAATAGGCACAGCCAGAGCCATGGCACATGGACAAGCTACAAGGAGGATGGTTACAGATCTTACAAGCGAGTGACTGAAGATATAGACAACACCACTTAAGATCAGAATAGCAGGCAGAAAATATGTGGTAAAACGGTCGGCTATATTTTGTATTGGAGCTTTTTTTTCTTGTGCCTCCTCCACTAGATGAATCATGTGGGCAAGGGTAGTATCTTCTGCCACTTTGTCTGTTTTTATCTTAAGGACACCGCTCTGATTTAAAGTACCTGCAAACACTAAATCCCCTGGGTTTTTATCAACTGGCATTGACTCACCTGTGATAGGAGCTTGGTCGACCGCACTGTATCCAGACACAACCTTTCCATCAACAGGTATCTTCTCCCCTGGTTTTACAAGAACGAGGTCGTTGATTTTCACCTGTTTTACATCAACTTCTGATTCCTGACCATCATTCATAAGACGAGCTGTTTTAGGAGTCATCTCAATAAGCTTTTTAATAGCTCCCCGGGTTCTATCAAGGATAAAATCCTCAAGATACGTCCCTGATAGGATGATAAATACGACTGTCCCGGCTGCCAAATACTCGCCGATTATCACAGAAGCAATTTCGGCTATTGTCACAAAAAGCGGTACGCCGATTTTGCCCTTTATAAGTGACTTCGCTGCCTTTATATAAATCGGGTACCCTAAAAAAACGGCAAGGAGCAAAAGGGCATCCACAAGACGAAGTGGCAAGATAGACATTTTTCCAAAAAGCCAGCTAATTAAAAGAAGCAGCCCAACCGCGCTAAGGTGGATTACATTTTTTTTATTCTGGCTCATTTTGATTCTTTGCTGTTTGCCGACTAAGCAAACATCATTTTGGCAGATATCTTCCTTGCTTTTTTTTATCGGTTTATCATCCTGCTTTCTCTTTAATGACCAATACAATTTAAAACCTCTCTAGCATATAAAATTAGAATAAACTGGCTTGCCAACTTTTTTGTTTTTAGCATCTTAAATATCCTCTTATTGCAAGCTTGCCAGACAAAGCTATGGCATATAGTGGATACCTACATTTTTTTTGACATTTCTGCAATTGCCTTTAAAGGTTGGCTGATGCATTCTTTCATATTTGATAAATCTCGCGAAAAAAACTTTTCTTTGCGCAAATGCTTTTTGAAACTTTCAAATAAATTTTCTTCAATTTTATTTTTTGGCTCCACAAGAGAATAATAAACCCATGTGCCTTCACGCCTGCATCTTACTAATCCTGCATATCTTAAAATAGTAAGATGCCGGGATACTTTGACCTGTGAAAGAACCAATGCTGACTCAATCTGGCAGACGCAAAGTTCTTTCTCAGAAAGCAGTACTACAATTCTCAGACGTGTTTCGTCGGCAAGTGCTTTAAATAAATCAATATACTGTTGCATTTTTATCTCCTATAATATATATATTCGATTTTTCATATATAATAAGCTTTATAATCTTATTTTTACCCACTTTCATTTCCTCCTAATATTAAATCTTTTTTTACCTAGGCTTTTAACAACTTTTAAATAAATTTTCAAAAATACAACCTTGCCATCCGCAAGAGAATAATAAACCCATTTGCCTTCTCTTCTATACTTTACTAAGCCTGCATATCTTAAAATAGTAAGATGTCAGAATACTTTGACCTTTTGTTTTTCTCGGTTTTCAGTTAACATATGTTTCATCTATTTCAATACTGCCTCATATAAATCTTTATAAAACTTGTTTTCCATAGCTATTCTGATCTTTAGCAATATTCTCCAGGCGGTCTTATATTCAACTTTAATCTCACGTTGTAATTGTTTTGCAGTTATTTCATTTTTAGAGTTAAAAAATAGTTGAATTGCATAAAACCATTTTTTTAAATCCGTACTTGTCTTCTCAAAAATTGTGTTCTTAAGTGGTGAAAATGTTTTATTGCAAAAAGCACAATTAAAAACTTTTAACATGTCTTTTCTCCGATAAACATTTTCGCTATTACAGAAATTGCATTTGACGCCATTTGGATATCTAATATTTAAGAAGCAATCTATCACCTCTCTTTCACTTGGAAATTTCTTTTCAAATTCTATAAAATTCATTTATTGTCCTTTTTTAAATTTATGTTGGAACTTATAAACTAAATTATTTTTAATATGGCAAAGTCCCCTAAAACCTAAGTTAAAAAGATTACATCTGCCCTGATTTTATTGGTGTTGTAGCTTCGTAATCTAAATTTTTTTATTTATCAATTATATTATATTCATATAATCGATTTTATGCATATAATAATTGAAAAAAATATTAATGTCAAGAAGCAGTTTTAGTAGATAAATGAAAGTGGGTAAA
>JAMCTK010000047.1:745-3260 GCA_023381035.1 Patescibacteria group bacterium | reverse complement strand
TGTTAAGGGAGTATTAAAGAATGTTTTTCCAACGCCCGGCAAAGATAGAACCGCTAAACTTGATTACGTTTACGATTTGGTTCGTAAAGAGAATGATAAAATTAGTAAAGAATGTTTGCTGGAAAACTGGGAGGAAATATTCTTCAAAAACGATAATGTTTTCTTTCATGCCTTCCCTGTTAAAAGAGAAAAAGATAATGAAAGTAAAGATGAGTATGATGAGGCAAAAAAACAATTTCAAGACAGTCAAAGGAAATTCAATCAGAACAATCAGGACCTGCAAAAGAAGTTAAATAATGCGAATAATGATCAAAAGAAAAAATTAGAGCGTGATTTAAAAAAACTCGAGAGTAATTTTAAAGAATCGAAAGAAAAATTTGTTGCTGCTGAGTTAAAATACAAAATCTCCCAAAGAATTTTAGTTGAAGATGCTATCACTCCCCATCCTAAAGATATTTTCAAAGAACCAATTCCCTTAAAATTTATAAAAGTCCCGGCGGAAGTAACTTTTGAATTTCAATTCAGAATAAATGATTATAACAGAGATAGCATTCATCTTATACCTGAAAAAATTGGCAATGTGTTTAAGAAAATATTAATTGAATTTGGAATATGCGCCAAACGCAACGTTGGCTACGGTCATTTCAAGGAATGACCAACAAAAAGAAATTTTAATAATTTGGAGGTTTCATGAGAAAAATTTACACATACCGCAGTGTTGTAAGAAGAGCGAAAAAAGATGCAAGAGATTGGAAATGGCGTTTTTGGCCTTTTGCCCGTGAAACAAAATCGCAAGAGCCTAAAACGGATCAGACTATTGAAGCTCAATATGAAAAAGAATTGTTCCAATTAGGCGAGGGTTTGATTGCAGAAATAGCTGAAAAATGGAAGGAGTTGGATATTAAATTGAAGCCTGAATATTGTGAAGAGGAAAAGCATGTTCAAAACGCCGGGTATGTCTGGAACCAGGAAAGAGCTGAAGCCACGCAAAGTGCCGCTGAATTTGAAGAAGCAAAAAAGAAATTTCATGAATTTCAACCTCCTTCATTAAATCCTTCTTGGGCAATCATGTGGCTGATCTTGATAGGAATTTCTGAATTTTTCATTAATAGTTTAGTCCTACAAATTTTAGGACAAGGGCAGATGGAAACTTATATAGCTGCATTTGGTATGTGTATTGTGATTCCATTAGGAGCTCATTTTTTTGGAAAATCATTACAGCAAATAACTAAAAGCCGGACAGATGTTTTATGGCTGATTGCAACTCCGACTGTTGTATTAATCTTAATTGGTGGATTATCATTCTTCAGAAGCAAATATTTCGAAGCGTTAGGGATTTCTAAAATTCTTGGTGTTGAGGTAACAGCAACTGAAGCAACGATTGTCTTTATTATAATAAATATTGCTCTTTTTGTTATTGCTGCTGTAATATCCCACGAAGGAAATCATCCTCAACATAAAAGCTACAAGCAAGCTAAAAAGAGATACAAAGATTCTCTCAGAGCTTTTGAGAATGACAAAGATGAAGTAAATAAAGCTGCTAAGGAACTGGCTTCTGCATCACAAAAGTTTGAAAATATAAAACATAAAAGAGCTAAAACACATGAAAAATTATTCCAGGAAGCGAACTCTATAAAAGAAAGAATTGAATGGTTAATTTCATCTTACCGTGCAACTAATTTAGCTAATCGCAAGGATGTACCAGAGTGTTTTAAGAAACCTCATAATGCACCGGAAATACCCAATTCATTAAAAATATTGGACTGGAATTGCGAAAAGATGGAAAGCACTTCCGATGAAGTTATTGCTAAGGAAATTAAAATATGAAAACAATAAAATTTACTTTACCGTTTATTCTTTTCCTTTTATTTCTTTCCTGTAATGGGAAAGGAACACCTGAAAAGCCAAACAAGATTGTTTGCGTTTTATTTGACCTTTCGGAAACGACTAATACACCGGAGATAAGAAAGACATATTTAAATAGATTTAAATTTGTTTTAGATAGAATGCAAGTAGGTGATGCCATTGAAGCAGCTCTCATCACAGAGAAATCTGTTTCCGAGTTGAATCTATCTGTTGAATATGAATTCCCTGTAATCAATAGTAAAACTGATACGGAAATTTTCAAACGTAAAGCTAAGGAGCAGTCAGATTCCATTCTAAATGTTAAAAGGGATTCAATTCTTACTGTAGCAGATTCAATTTTATTCAAACCAAAACGGAAAATATTATTTACAGAAATTATGGGCTCACTTCAGGTTGCCGAAAGAGTGTTTAAATCTTTTCCTCAGCCGAGAAAAATACTTGTAGTTTTTTCCGATATGATCGAAGATTCGAAGCATTACAACTTTGAACGTGAGAATTTATCATCTCAAAGAATTAATCAGATTATAAACCGTGAGAAGAAAGATAATCTTCTTCCTAATATTTCGGGTGTAAAAATCTATGTTGCTGGTGCTACTGCTAAGGATTCCGAACGATATAATAATATAAAAAATTTTCCCCTTTTACCTTC
>JAMCTK010000047.1:0-735 GCA_023381035.1 Patescibacteria group bacterium | reverse complement strand
TTTATGCGGGAAGAATTCTGGTTATACACAGGCAGAACTAAGAATGCAGAGTGTAGAGTGAAGAATGAAGACCGAAAGAATGCAGAACGAAGAATCCAGAGTATATTACATGTCAATGCAAAGCAATTCTAATTTCTTTACATAGAGGTGATTATAAATGAAGGTAAAATCACTATTGCCGGCGGAGAGTGTGATTTATAAAATTTTAGTGTTGAGAAATCACAAAGTAATTCTTGACAAAGACCTTGCTCCTGCTTTACAACGCAGAAACCCGTGCATTGAAACAAGCGGTTAAAAGAAACATTAAAAGATTCCCCGCAAATTTTATGTTTGTACTCACTAAAAAAGAGATAGATAATATGGTGTCACAATCCGTGATACCGTCTAAAAGCTATTTTGGAGGCGATCCGCCTTTTGCTTTTGCAGAGCAAGGTGTAGCGATGCTCTCTTCAGTATTAAACAGTGAACGAGCTATCGAAGTTAATATTTTAATTATGCGTGCATTTGTTAAACTTCGAGAAATAATATCAACTCATAAAAAAGTTGAAGGAAAACTGAAAGAACTTGAAAACAAATTCAAAGAACACGATGACCAGATTGTTCAAATAATCCAAGTTATAAATCAATTAATTACTCCACAGGAAAACTCTAAGAAAAAAATCGGTTTTACGATAGATTGAAATAAAAAAAATTGAGCGTGTAGAACTATGAGTGACGAATGCAAAGTGCAGAATG
>JAMCTK010000046.1 GCA_023381035.1 Patescibacteria group bacterium | reverse complement strand
AAAATAGACGAAGAAACTTTTTCACTTTTTTCACCATTTGAGTCTACTGAATCTGCTACGCTTATTTTTCCTTCCGTTATTGTTCCTGTTTTATCAGTACAAAGAATATCCATATTCCCTAGGTTTTCGATAGAAATAAGCTGCTTTGCAATAACATGTTTTCTTGCAAGTTTTCCCGCTCCATGGGAAAGACTTATGGTAATAATTACAGGAAGAAGTTCGGGCGTAAGCCCAACAGCAATGGCAAGAGAAAAAAGAAGAGATTCTAAAAGTGCATGACCCAAAAATGCATTCACAATAAAAATTCCGCAAGTCATAAGAAGAATAACCTTTACAATAAGATTTCCAAATCTAGAAATTCCTTTTTGAAAATCAGTTACAGGTCTTATGAATGAAGTAGTTTGAGCAATTTTCCCAAATTCTGTATCTTTACCTATCTGAATAACTATTCCCTTTCCCATTCCGCTTTCAACAGTCGTACCCATAAAACCTATATTTTTAATATCGGAAGGATTAGAGACACTTTCTGTAAGCTTCTCGCTTGTTTTAACAATGGTTTTTGTTTCTCCTGTTAACAAAGATTGGTTTACTTCTAAATCTTTTGCTTCAATGAACCTTATGTCTGCAGGAATAATACTTCCCTGAGAAAGAAGAACAATATCTCCAATAGTTAAATGTGAAACAGGAATTTCAATTTTTTCGTTATTTCTTTCCGCTAATGCTGTTAGTGAAATTTTTTTAAGCAGATTTTCTATTGTCCTTTCTGCATTGTATTCATTCCAGAATCCTAGTAGCCCACTTAGAACTATCATCCCAAAAATGTAATAAGAACTAACTGTTTGACCAAGAAAATAAGAGACAAATGTAGCAAGGGCAAGAATTAAAATAAGAGGATTTTGTGTAAACTGGCGAAATATAACTGAAAATATTTTTGTTTTTCTTTTATGAATTATATTTAAGCCATTTTCTTTTTGTCTTTTAACAACTTCATTCTCTAGTAAACCTTCTTTTCTTGAATTCAATTTCAAAATTACTTCATCTGAGGAAGTATTCCAGTAGGATTTATCAACAAGAATATTGGAGGTCATAACGTATCTGTAATTATTGTAGCAAAGAATAGGAGAAAATTATTTAGCTAGGCCTGTGCATCTCCAATTTACTTCAGCTTTTTTTGTTTCGGTGTTTACTACACAAGCTGGATTGCATCCCTCCTTATTTGAGTTTGGAACAAGATCAATCCACCAGGTTTTTGTATAATTGTTGCAGGAAAAATTATCTTTAAGAGTACCTTCTTTCAGACAATTGCTTTCTTTGGCAATCTCTCTTGCTTGCCCGAGTGTTAAACCTGAGCACGTAAGACTGTTTTCTTCTCCGCAACCGGTTTGGGGTTTGGCACTTATTGGATTTCCATGTTTTACCCACTGGTTATTTACACAAATCCAATTATCCTCCGCTCCTCCAATAAAAAACCTTACAATAAAAACTGCAAGTAAAATTGAGAACGGGATCAGGAATAAAAATAAAATTCTTTTCATTTCTTTATTACACCGCTTATTTTATTTTCTATTAACTTATTTTAGCAGGTTTTTTCCGGCTTGACTTGCTGTTTAAATTTCGGTAATAATTAATCAAGATAAATGGAAAAAGAACAACAAACACCAAAAAAGAAAAAAACATCTCCGATTGTTTATATTGTTGTTATTATTTTACTTTTAATTATTGGAGTAGGACTTGCATTTGGATTTTTTGTTAAACATAAGGTTGAAGAAGCTATAGGAGGAAAAGTTAGGTTTAACACAGCAGATAATTCTGTTAAGATCAAGACAAACGAAGGAGAAACAGAAATAAGTACAAACAATAGTGTCTCCTGGCCAAATAACTTGCCTGATGTGCCAAAATATGAATCCGGAAAAGTAAAGTCGCTTAGCCATACCACAGAAGGAATATGGATAATTACAATATCCGAAACAAACGAAAATTATTTCAAACAATATAAAGAAACACTGGTAAACAAAGGCTGGAAATCAGATTCCGAAGTAAACGCAGGAGTAAGCATGGCACAATTGAAAAAAGGAGATAAGGAAATTACACTTACTTTTGATGCGTCCTCCAAGGCAGCTCTCATCAGCATTAACACTGTAAAATAAATCAATTTTAAAAGACTAATTTAAGTTTTTATTTTTTGAAGATGTGCTTTTCGCGAGATTCCTGCTTTTGCCATTTAGGATTTTGCCGAGTTGCAACCTCTATCTTATGAGCTGCAATTTCTGCTTTTTTCTTTGCTTTCTCAACATCTTGATCCGTTGCCAAAACTACTCCAAGTCTTCTATTGATATGGGCTTCATTTTTCCCAAAAAGAAGAATTGTAACCCCTTCTTCACTTAATGCATCCGAAAGGCTCTTATATCCAGGATCAAATCCTTCTGTTGGGGAAAGAATTACATGGGATGCAGCGGGAGTAATAATTGGCACAACGTCAAAACCCAAACGTTTTTTTGTTGGTATAGGTAAGCCGGTTATTGCTTTTACATGCAAAGCAGCCTGCGAAAAACCAATTTGATGCGAAGCAAAAGTAACCATTCCTGTATCATGCGGTCTTGCACTACATTCATTTGCCCAAACCATATCTCCCTTCACAAATAATTCGCAGCCAAATACTCCGACTCCACCCAAAGAATCAGTTATTTTTTTGGCAATTTCATAAACTTTTTTCTCTGCTTTTTGGCTTATTTCTGCCATTTGCCAACTTGAATGGTAATCTCCCCCGCGTGTCTGATACTGTCCCACAGGATGACAAAATGAAGTTTTTATCTTACCATTCTCAAAATGACGGATAACCAGTTCCGTTACCTCCAAGTCAAAATCAATATTTTTTTCAACAATTAATTTATCGGCATTCCCCCGTGCTTCTGCATGAGCTTTTTCCCAGGCAAGATCAATATCTTTTTTACTTCTAACTTTGCTTGATCCGCTTCCTGATGAATCTTGTATTGCCTTAACCCAACATGGAAAACCTGCTTTTTTACAAGTTTTTTTTAATTCTTCTAAGGAATTAGCATAATAATATTCCGAAACAGGAACTCCTGTTTTAACAATTGTCTCTCGAATCCTTTCTCTTTGCATAGCAGTATGGGTCGCTTTTGCATTAGGAATAATATTAAAACCCTCTTTTTCCAGTTCAAATAATACATCGAGATTAATTGCCTCAATTTCCGGAACTATGTAATCAGGTTTTTCCCGTTCAATTAGTGATCGAAGAAATTTTGGATCCT
>JAMCTK010000045.1 GCA_023381035.1 Patescibacteria group bacterium | reverse complement strand
AAATGTATTCAGATCAAGCAATGTGAACATTGATAAGGCTAATAAAGATGCGCAATATCTCGTAAGCAAATCTCTCAAAGCATCCGGGGATAAATATAAAATCTATACAGCACTAAATACTTCGGATTTAATAGATGACCAGTTTAACGAACTAGGAAAAGATTTATCTATTACGATTGGACTTGTCTCTTTGCTTCTGCTTCTATTCTTGGGAGTTAGGCAGGCACTTGTAGCATTATTTGCTACCCCGATGACCTTTTTAATAACTTTTATTGTCATGCATATTACAGGGATTGCGTTATCCTTTATTGCAACTTTTTCATTGCTCTTATCCCTAGGTCTACTAGTCGACGATACGATTGTTGTTATCTCGGCAATGACAGCTTACTACAGATCGGGAAAGTTTACTCCGCTTCAAACAGCACTTCTTGTATGGAAAGATTTTTTAATAGCTATTCTTACGACAACGATTACCACCGTCTTTGCATTTGTACCTTTGTTATTGGCAAGTGGAATCATCGGTGAATTTATAAAACCAATCCCAATCGTTGTTTCGGCAACTTTGCTCGGATCATTTTTCGTAGCAATGTTTTTAATTATGCCTTTTATAATTTTTCTGCTAAAACCTTCAATTCCGTATAGAGTAAAGGTCTTAATTAGAATTTTAATGTTTATATTGATAATCGGTTTGTTTGTTTTTATCCTGCCAAAAAATCAAATTTTATTCCTAGAAATTCTTTTATTTGCAATTCTTATGTACGTTTCCTACAAGATCAGAAATAATATTGCTGATAAAACAATAAAACGGTTAATCAGATTCAAAAAATACAAGAAATATTTGAGTTCTGGACTAATCAGCTTCAATTTTTTGGAGGCTTACTATACAAAAGCAATGGTACGAATCCTAAACTCAGCTTCTGCGAGAAAAAAAATCATAATTATGGTTGCAATTTTTTCATTATTTTCCTATCTTTTAGTTCCATTTGGATTTGTAAAAAGTGAATTTTTCCCTAAAACTGAAGAAGATTTTATATATGTATCAGGAGAGCTTCCTTCAGGAACTAACTTAATAAAAGCTAAAGAAGAATCGTTAAAGGTTTTCAATTTTCTTAAAAATACACCCGGAATAAAATTTATTACACTTCAGCAAAACACAGGATTTAATTCCATGAGCGGAATAGCAGGAACATCTTCGAATAATTTTCTCTATACCTTAATCCTTGTTGATAAAAAAGAAAGGAAAATTAGTTCAATAGAAATTGCTGATTATTTAAGAAAAAATACTAAAACTTATACTGCAGGAAAACTATCGGTAGTAGAATTATCAAGTGGTCCTCCGGCAGGAGCTGATTTACAGATTAATTTATATGGTCCTGATTTTGCGGTTTTAGATACCTATGCAACTAAAATTGAAGATTATCTTAAAAAGCAGCAAGGGATAACCAATGTTGACAGAAGTGTCAAATCTGGAACAAGCAAATTGGTCTTTATCCCGGATGAGCAGAAAATATCTCAGGCTGGTGTCTCGAAAGACATAGTTGGTTTTTGGCTGAGGTTATTTGCAAGTGGATTTAAGGCAAGCTCAATTAAACTTGATCCCGAGCTGGAAAAAGGTGAGGATATAACTATCAGACTTTCAACCAGCACTCAAAATGTGGAAGACATAAATTCAATAAATATTCCAAACTCATCGGGTGGAAACATTCCTCTTACATCTCTTGGTACATTTAAACTGTCAACAAATCCTACTGTAATTACGAGATTGGATGGTAAAAGAGTTCAAACAGTGTCTGCAGGTGTCGCAAGGGGATACAACATTTCCCAAAAAAATCAACAATTGGAAAATTTTGCTAAAGATTTAAATTTACCTGCAGATTATTCGTGGGGAACAGGGGGAGTAAACGAAGAAAATGCAAAATCAGTTCAGTCTATTCTCATTGCAATGATTCTGTCATTTATTCTAATTCTATCCACCATGGTCCTTCAATTTAATTCGTTTAGGAGAGCGTTGATAGTTTTAGCGGTTATTCCGCTTTCTATTTCAGGAGTTTTTATCATTTTCGGACTCACCCAAACTCCTCTCTCATTTCCTGCTCTAATTGGAATTCTCGCTTTGTTTGGAATAGTTGTTAAAAATTCTATTCTTGTTGTCGATAAAATATTAATTAACATAGACTCAGGACTGAGTTTTAAAGAGTCAATTATTGATGGTGCTTCCAGCAGATTGGAACCAATTGCCTTAACATCCCTTGCGGCAATCTTAGGGTTATTGCCGATTACTCTTTCTAATGCCTTGTGGCGTGGTTTGGGAGGAGCAATTATTGCTGGACTTACTTTTTCAGGAACAATAATGCTCTTTTTTATTCCGGTTGTTTATTACATGATCTATAATCCAAAGAGATCTTTAAACAAAAAGAAGTAATTACCCAAATAACTTATTAAGATCTGATTGATATAATATTTCCATGCATAATTTTTGGCAGAATCTTCCTAAACCCTTTACTGTTCTTGCCCCAATGGATGGGGTAACGGATTATGTTTTTCGACAAATGGTTTTGACGTTAGGTCGTCCTGATGTATTCTTTACGGAATTTACTCCTGTTGACGGAATTCTATCCAAAGGGAAATCTCATGTCGTGAATAATCTTAAATTTAGTAAAAAAGAACAACCAGTTGTTGCTCAATTATGGGGGCACGATCCTAAACACTTCCATGAAGCCGCCAAGCTTGTTAGCTCAATGCGTTTTGCCGGTATAGATATAAATATGGGCTGTCCAGATAAAACCACAATAAAATACGGAGCATGTGCTGCTTTGATTAATAATCCGAAATTAGCGGAAAAAATTATTAAAGCAACAAGAGAAGGAGCAAATGGTCTGCCAATAAGTGTGAAAACAAGAATTGGTTTTAATGAAGAGGTCATTGATAAATGGATCACCTTTCTTCTCAAACAAAACCTTCCTGTATTAACTGTTCATTTAAGAACTGCCAAAGAGATGTCTCATCCTCCTGCACATTGGGAGTTCATGTCCAGGATTTTGGAATTAAGGAACAAAATTTCTCCCAGCACTTTAATTATTGGAAATGGAGACTTGTTCACGCTTGATGAAGTAAGAAAAGCTCATGATGAGCATGGAGCAGACGGATACATGGTTGGCAGGGGAATCTTGTCTAATCCCTGGATGTTTAATAATTCTGTTAATCCGGATGAAATTTCAGTTAAAACTAAGCTTGATACTTATTTACATCATGTTCGTTTATATAATAAAACGTGGGGAAAAAATAAAAACAGTGCAGTTGTTCGAAAATTTTGCAAAGCATATATACATGGATTTCCTGATGCATCAAATATGAGAGAAAAATTAGCTGTAACAAAAAACATTGAAGAACTTGAAGCCGCACTAATAACACTTAGAAACAATCTTCAAGCATAGTTTTGCATCTATAAATTGTATTAAAAAGATGTTATCCTGGATGCTATGGAAGAAAATAAATGCCCCAAATGCGGTTCTCTGTTAGGAGAAGTTGTAGAAACTGCTAGCGGAAAAAAGCTGCAACGCTGCTCATCTGGATCATGGAATAAGGAAACAAGAACTACAGAAGGCTGTGATTACGTAAAGTGGTTGCCATTTGAACCCAAACAGCTAGATGAAAAATGCCCCAAATGCGGATCGCCTTTAGTAATTCAATTTACAAGATTTGGCAAAAAAATGAAAAAATGTTCTGCCGGAGGTTGGGACAAAGAAACTAAGAAAGCAACAGGATGTGATTTCATTGAATGGATAAATGGCACTACTGAACAGCTCGAGGAAGAGTGTCCACAATGCAGCAAACCACTAGTGCTTTTCACAACTGTAAGTGGAAAAAGCATGAAGAAATGTTCAACAGCAGGCTGGGATAGGGAAGCAAAGAAGGCAACGGGGTGTCCTTATATTGAGTGGCAGAAAACAAGTTACAAAAAAACTGAAGACACCGGTGAAGAGTTTCTCCCACCGCCTCCGCAAGAGTAAAATCTCAAAACTTATTTATCTGTATTGAATTTTGACCGCAAAAAAACCTCATTTCTGAGGTCTTTTCGGGGCGGCTTTCTTGCGAAAGCTTCCTGCCTATGATACTTGCGTATCGTGGG
>JAMCTK010000044.1:27315-28334 GCA_023381035.1 Patescibacteria group bacterium | reverse complement strand
GGAGGTTGGCTTAGAAGCAGCCATCCTTTAAAGATAGCGTAACAGCTCACTGGAGGATTGATACTTGGCGCGGAAAATTTATCGAGGATTAAGTTTTTTACCGAAGTCAGAGATGCGCGCAAGCGTTTGGTAGGGGAGCGTTCTATTTGCAGTGAAGTTGTGGTGTAAACCATGGTGGAGCGGATAGAAGTGAGAATGCCGGTATGAGTAGCGAGAGCTCTGTGAGAAACAGAGCCGCCGAATGCCCAAGGTTTCCTCCGCAATGTAAGTCAGCGGAGGGTTAGTCGGCCCTAAGGGTGGCCCTTGATAACGAGGGGTAGCCCGATGGACAAGTCGTTGAGATTCGACTACAAGTTGTAAGCATTCCAAGGGGGTAACGTAAGTGGAAGAGTTGAGCTTCGCACGCGGAGTCTAAGTAGTGAAATAGGAATAACCGGAAAATCCGTTAATCTGTTTAATTGAGCTACGAATGAAAGCTTCTTAGTAATAAGGAGTGATTCAATAACTTTCAGTTACCAAGAAAAGCCTCATTGGGTTCCGATTTATCGGAACAAACTTATAATTTACCGTACCGATTACCGACACAGGTGGGCTGGTCGAGTAGACTAAGGCGATCGAGAGAAAGATGTTCAAGGAACTCGGCAAAAAAGCTAGGCGTAACCTTTGGGAGATGCCTTGCCGCGTGTAAGAACGCGGCCACAGCAAAAGTTTATTTGGCAACTGTTTATCTAAAACACAGGTCCCTGCAAAGCCGAAAGGCAAAGTATAGGGGCTGACACCTGCCCAGTGCTGGTAAGTCAAGTGCCTTTAGTGAAGTCAGCAATGATCAGCTTCGGGTACAAGCTCCAGTAAACGGCAGCAGTAACTATAAGCAATTGTAGTTGTAAAATTTAGCTATATGCTGGAAAAACTCTGTATCCGACAGTACTAGAAATAGTAAAAATCTGTCGGTGGAGTCAATCAGCAGGGAAGATCCTGATAGAAATTGAAGGAAACCCTCAGAGACTACACGCTAGACC
>JAMCTK010000044.1:0-27305 GCA_023381035.1 Patescibacteria group bacterium | reverse complement strand
CTAAACCCGTCTTAAAAGACGGGATGATATAGTCCGACCTCATGGGCGACCATGAGACTCTGTAACAATCAGAGCAAGTAACAAAAGTGAACTGTTCTATGGTAACAACTTCGTTGCCTTGGAAATCGTGTTTTAGAAATCCGACTATATGCTGGAAAAACTCTGTATCCGACAGTACTAGAAATAGTAAAAATCTGTCGGTGGAGTCAATCAGCAGGGAAGATCCTGATAGAAATTGAAGGAAACCCTCAGAGACTACACGTCGGACCCCAAAGAGGGGAAGATATAGTCCGAACTCCGGTGCGAATCGGAGAGTTTAGACAACTACCTTGTCTAAGATTAACAAAAATGAGCGAAGTTCCTTGTCGGGCAAGTTCCGACCCGCACGAAAGGTAGAATGACCGAATAACTGTCTTGAACATCTACTCGGCGAAATTGAGATGGCCGTGAAGACGCGGCCTAGTTATGCATGGACAAAAAGACCCCGGGAGCTTTACTGTAGCTTCACATTTAAGAGCTTATTTCAACTGTTTAGAATAGGAGGGAGCTTAGGCGCTAGTGAAATACCTCTCTTTGGAATGAGTAATTATTACCTTACTGCCGCAAAAAAATCCGGCTAAGGAACAGTGTGTGGTGGGCAGTTTAACTGGGGAAGTTGACTCCTAAATTGTAACGGAGTCGCACAAAGGTTGGCTAGTCTTGGATGGAAATCAAGATGATAGTGCAAACGCATAAGCCAGCTTAACTGCGAGACCTACAAGTCGAGCAGAGACGAAAGTCGGTGTTAGTGATCCTGTGATGCCTAGTGGTAGGCACACAGCTTAACGGATAAAAGCTACCCCGGGGATAACAGGCTGATCGCATCCAAGCGTCCACAGCGACGATGCGGTTTGGCACCTTAACTAAACATTGGGGCGCCTGAGCGGTAACGCTCAAAGTCTGGTTATTCTAACCATATTTAGAGAGTATGGTGAATAAAAAATACTAGTTCAAATCGGTGGACACCAATATATCGAACAAATATTGGTCAATACCGAGAGGTTCGCATTTGCGAATCTTGTATCGACTGATTCCCGATTTAATCGGGATGAGATAGAAGTTCTTGTTAAGAGCAATCTTAATAAAATTTATAACTTCTATCATACGACTAGCTCCTATTACCAAATAGGATGAAGGTATAGTCAGCACACTTGGCAACAAGTGATCGACAGCGATGTCGGCTCATCGCATCCTGGGGCTGGAGAAGGTCCCAAGGGTCCGGCTGTTCGCCGGTTAAAGCGGTACGCGAGCTGGGTTCAGAACGTCGTAAGACAGTTCGGTCTCTATCCTGCATGACCGTCCAAGATTTGAGGGAATTCGTTCCTAGTACGAGAGGACTGGAATGAGGGAATCCCTGGTGTGTCAGTTGTTTCCTTAAAGGAGCACCGCTGAGTAGCTAGATTCCCAACCGATAACCGCTGAAAGCATCTAAGTGGGAAGCGGTCCCCAAGATAAGATCTTGTTATCCCGATTTATCGGGATTGAAAATCCCTTGTAGACTACGAGGTTGATAGGCGGGCGGTGGAAGTGCTGTAAAGCATTAAGCCTATCCGTACTAATGATTTAAGTGTAGATTTATATAGATTTAACTTCTCTTTGCTTTTTAAAGAGTCAAATTAGCACATTTGAAAAGAGAAATTTTCTGGTGATTGGAGCGATATGGCACCACTTCTTCCCATTCCGAACAGAGTAGTGAAACGTATCAGCGCTTACGATACTGGGTTTTCCCGGGACAATAGGTCATCGCCAGGAGATTTCTCTTTTTAAATTTTGGGGATGTCAATTTCGAGACTAGCTCTTGTTGGACAGTCGGAGACTGACATTTCCATGCCATCTTCTGGTTTTGGAGCGACAAACACAATATTGCATACTTCTAAAATTGGACATTCATTGCAGGTATATGTTGAAAAAAGTCTTTCTTGATTCATTTAGCTAATTATTATATCAGAGACTATTTTTTGTCAACATGTCGCTATTTTAAGGATGTATTAAAACGTCTCCGATTCTTCTCATTATCCAATCTGTCTAATGCTTTTGCTTCAATCTGTCTAATTCTTTCTCGAGAGACATTAAATACATCGGCAACCTGTTGAAGAGTCATTGTTTCTCTGCCTCCCAGTCCATACCTAAACTCAATAACCTTTCTTTCCCTGTATGGAAGATTGTCTAAGGCAGTAGTCAGATTTTCTTTTTTTTGTTTTATTTCAATAGAATCTAGTAAATCTGGAGTGTCCTCGTCTTCAATAAAATCTCCAACCTCAGTATCTCCATCTTCTCCGGTTTTAACATTAAGAGAACTGGGTTCTCTTTCTCTGGCTTCTCTAGTTTCTTTTAACTCTGTTTCGGTGATGCCCATTACATCTGCAATCTCGGCATCTGTTGGGTCGCGTCCGTACTCAGCTTTAAGTTCTCCTTCTATTCTTTTCATCTTATTTATCTTTTCAACCATATGTACAGGAATTCTAACAACCCTTCCTTTATCCGCAATAGACCGAGTAATTGCTTGTCTAATCCACCATGTTGCATAAGTAGAAAACTTAAAACCTTTATGCGGGTCAAATTTCTCCGTAGCTCTTATCAAGCCGAAATTTCCTTCTTGGATTAAATCTAAGATATTCATACCATCGGTGTGATAGTGTTTCGCAATAGAAACTACCAATTTTAAGTTCGACTCTATTAATTTATGTTTTGCCTCAATGTCTCCTCTTGCTATCCTCTCTGCAAGCTCAACTTCCTGCTTGGCAGTTAAAATGGGATGTGGTCCGATTTCGTTCAGATAAGCCATAAAAGGGTCTTTAAAAAATGGTTTATCTTTATTTTGAAGTTTTTTATCTTTATCTTGATCGTGAGTTGTTTCAGAGACAACAATACTAGATGCTTCTTGGAAAATTTCTTCTGCAAGCTCAACTTCTTCTCTCAAATCATCCTCTGTTGGTTCGCATTGGAGTCGATCAAAAGTTAACATAATTGGCTCTGCTATCAAAGCTTCGTCTTTAGAAGTGATTTTAATTTCTGATCTCGGAATTGCCATTCTTTCTTCAATTCCTATTGTTTCCGTAGTGTCTATCGACCTAAGTCTAGGTTTTCGAATATCAGAACTTGCCATAACCGGGGAAACGCCAATTTCTGGTTTGGATGATCCGTTATGGGAAAGAGCGTCTTTTAATGGTTCAGCTTCAGGTCTTGGCATTTTAAGTTCGACAATTATATCTTTTATGGCCAAAAAAATCAAATATATAGGACATTAATTGTCCGTGCGTTTGCGCAAAGTTGTCATCGGTGGTATACTGAGTCTATTCTAAAAGAAAGGCACTGATATAAAATCAAAATTCAAAAATCAAATTTCAAAATTAAGGGAATAAAAATAAACGCTCCCCAAAAAGCCTCATTTGCTAATTTTTCAGTTGGAAAAGCAACCTCAATGGCCGATTTAATGAAATCAGTAAAAACAAATTTTGTCAGTCCTCATAAAGGCGAGAGTCTTGAAGGAACAATAACTAAGCTAACATCTGCCGAAATTGCGGTAGATATTGGAGCAAAAACAGATGCTATAGTCTTAGAAAAGGATAAAAATATTGCTCAGTCAATTTTCTCTCAATTTAAGGTTGGGGATAAGGTAAAGGTCAATGTTCTAAATCCTGAATCAGAAATGGGAAACCCGGTTGTTTCTCTTCGAAGATTTTTAGAAGAAAGAAATTGGGAAAAGTTGGATAAATTAAAAAATGATAAAAGCTTAGTCGATGCTAAGGTTGTTGATCTAACAAAAGGCGGATTTATTCTGGCAACAGAAGATGGTCTCAGCGGATTTTTGCCTAATTCTCAAGCATCTTTTGTTCAAACAGGTCAAAATCCAATGGGAAAAATTCTAAAGGTTGGAGTTCTGGAGCTAAACAGACAGCTCAAGAAAGTAATTTTCTCGCAAAAGTCGTCAATGACTGTTCATGAGTTTGAAGAAGAAGCGAGGGCTTTAAAAGAAGGACAAGTAATTTCTTGTACCATCACCAATGTGGCTCCTTTTGGCGTTTTCGTAGCGGTTTCAGGTAAGACTTCAGAGCTGGAAGGACTAGTTCATCTTTCTGAAATATCTTGGGAGAGATCGGAAGAAGTGCCTGGTGAATACAAACCGGGAGAAAAAATTGAAGCCATGGTCATTGGGCTTGATAAGAAAACAAACAGAGTTAATCTTTCTGTAAAAAGATTAATTGCCGATCCTTTTGAAAAAGAAATGGAAAAATTTGCAGCTGAAAAAAGAATTACCGCGGTTGTATCTAAAATTATGGACAATGGCGTAGTTTTGGACCTAGGAGAAGGAATAGAAGGATTTATTAAAAAAGAAAAGATACCGCCCACCGTAACTTACAAAGAAGGAGCTACGGTAACTGCCACGGTCTTGGAAGTTGATAAGCAAAGGCACAGGGTTACTCTTGTACCAGTGCTCACGGAAAAACCAATAGGATACAGATAAATTCAAGTTTAGAAGCTATATCCGGAATTTATATGAAGACGCAGATTTCTTTCGTTTGCCAGCAGTGCGGATATGAAACGTCCCAGTGGATGGGAAAGTGCCCCGAATGTGGAGAATGGAATTCCTTAAAAGAATTCAAAATTCAAAATTCAAAATTCAAAAGTGAAATTAAGAGTTCAAAATTTCAGACTTCACTAACTCCTAAGAAATTAGATGAAATCCGCTATGAGGAAAAGACCAGAATGAAAACCGGTTTTTCCGAAGCAGATGGAGTTTTAGGGGGTGGGATTGTTCCGGGAAGCGTGATTTTATTAGCCGGTGATCCGGGAATCGGAAAATCAACCCTTTTATTGCAAGTGGCCCTTAATGTTGGGTTAAAGCTATCCACAGTTAAACCAAAAACCAAAGACCAAAAACCCAGCACCGTTCTTTATTTGAGTGGAGAAGAATCTGAGCAACAAATAAAACTTAGAGCTCAAAGAATTTCAAGTCAAAACAATGGACTTTCTTTATTGTCGATTACAAACACTGATGAAGCAGTTTCAATCATCGAGCAAGAAAAGCCCGGATTGGTAATTGTTGATTCCATTCAAACTATGGAATCTGAGGCTTTGTCCGGTCTTTCGGGAAGCGTCGGACAAGTGAGATATGCAACCTCGACATTCATAAAAGCAGCTAAGAGTTTGAATATTCCAATCATTTTGGTGGGACATGTTACCAAGGATGGAATGGTAGCAGGTCCCATGGTCTTGTCGCACATGGTAGATGCGGTTATGTTTTTGGAGGGCGAAAAAAATACAGGAACCAGAATTTTACGTAGCTTTAAAAATAGATTTGGACCCATAGATGAAGTGGGAATTTTTACAATGCAAGAAAACGGTTTGGTAGAAATTAAAAATCCGGAACAGATTTTTTTAACTAAAGGTAAAGAAAGTGCTCCGGGATCGGTTCTGGTTGTAACAATGGAAGGAACACGTGCTTTTTTAGTAGAAGTTCAAGCGTTGGTTTTGTTTTCTAAACTACCTTTTCCAAGAAGAGTTGTTTCAGGGTTTGAGGCAAAAAGATTGGAACTTTTACTGGCAGTTTTGCAAAAACACGGGAGGCTTCCTGTTGAAACAATGGACGTTTTTATTAACGTTGCGGGAGGGTTCAAATTATCTGATCCGGGAGCAGATTTGGCCGTATGTTTAGCGATATACTCCAGCCTTAAAAATGTGCCTCTTTCTAAGACAATCGGAATAGGGGAGGTTGGTCTTTTAGGAGAGCTTCGGGGGGTAAATTTTTTAGAAAAAAGAATAAATCAAGCTCAAAAACTAGGTTTTACCAGCATTGTTGATAGCAATAAATACAGGACTTTAAGTAGTGTCCTTAAGACCCTACAATAGGTCTAGGACAAGTTTTAATATTAGACTATGGCAAAGACAAAGGGAGTAGGAAAAAAACAGGAAAAACACTCAGTGTTTTCTCCGGGAGTTATTGCTCAGATCGCTGAGGAGGTTGCTAAAAGGTTGCCACACCCCGGGAAAAAATCCAATAAACCAAAAAGAAAAAACGGTAACGGTAAGCATCCGGTTTTCCTGGATACCTCGGCAATAATTGACGGACGTATCTTTGCAGTTTTTAACTTAAAAGTTTTTGACGGGCCATTTATTGTTTTAGAAAGCATCTTGTCTGAGCTTAAGCATATTGCCGATTCCAGCGATACGGTAAAAAAAGAAAGAGGAAGAAGGGGACTGGAATTTTTGGAAAAACTGAAAAAAACAAAAGGCTTCAGAGTAGAAGTTATGTCTGAAACCCAGGAAGAAAATCTTAAGCTCGGGAAATACAAAGAGGTAGACGAGAAATTAATTCGGGGATGTAAGGCAATGAAGGGGAAAATTATCACCTGTGATTACAACTTGGAGAAAAAGGCAAATATAAATGGGGTTACTGCAATAAATGTAAATACGTTGGCTAATCTCTTAAAGATTACTGCAATTCCTGGAGAATCATTTTCGATTAAGATTCAGCATATTGGAAAAGATACAACACAGGGAGTAGGGTATTTTGATGATGGAACAATGGTAGTTGTAGAAAATTCATCTATGGATGTAGCCAAAACTGTGGACGTTGTTGTTTCTCGGGTAATTCAAACTACTGCAGGCAGAATACTCTTTGCCAAGAAGATCTTCTAGAAGGAATTTTTGCTCAAAACTAAAAAGAGGTAAGAATAGATTTTCCTTAAGTGTTTAAAAGAGGTAAGGGAGCCTGCCCAACTCTCTTACCTCGTCTAAGCGTTTAAACAAACCTTTTTCTTACCTCGTTTTAATTAAAAATAAATTCTTTGCCTAAAAAGAGCAAAAAAAATTTCATAAAATATCAAACAATATCAATAAAAAATGACATTTTTAGCTTCATCAATTTTTCTTGACAAAACTCTACAGCATTTGATATTTATTCATCAGGCATTTAGTTTATTTCCTGCCTAAGGAACTATATGCCCTTTTTCCAAGAGCATTGCTTATCGTACTCGAAATTATCTATTAGCGTAACGAAAGCGATGCTCTTTTTTTTATTGTCAATTTACAGTAATGCTACTGGTATTCCCAGCCCTTTTTCCACCAGTTTTTTAAACTGGTCACGTCCCTGTTTAAGTAAAATCTCCTGTTTGTAGTCGGCAATTGTCTTTC
Organism: Patescibacteria group bacterium; assembly: GCA_023381035.1. The sequence goes on along the minus strand of JAMCTK010000044.1, from coordinate 20,132 downwards.
TTGCCTCTCTTTTATTTAATTTGAAAAAGTTAAATTTCATACTTTTCTGCATAATAGCATAGTCTGTCAAGTGTTGTCAAGCCTATAGCAAAAAAAGGCCTAAAAAGTACATGTCTTATAGTTAAGACCTCTTTGATTAGCTCGTTATATCAGCCTAATTTTAATTATAAATATAATTGTGGATAACTATTGGATAAGTTTTTTTGCAGCAAATTACCTAAAAAAACGATATAAGATCTAGGAGATTTACGTAGTTGGCTAGAGATTGGTTGATCGGATTATTGGAGCAAAAAAAGATCTAAGTGTGGGGCTGTAGTCATAAGAGGCAATTGATTTTACCCAAAGCTTAATTAGTGAGCCGATATTTGCTTTTAGATCCAAAAGATAGGTATCGGGATGTCGTCTATGGTAGTGGAGAAACTCATTGAGGTTGGCAAATTTTCCGTAGGGAAGTATCTTCATAAAAATGTCGTTGTAAAGAAATGGGTAGGCATCGGACTTAAACTTGATGATGTCTTTTGGAAGTTTATTGCGATTAATTAGGATAGATTCAAATTGGAGGTTGATTCCGTGAAGAGGGGAAGAATAGACATTTTTATTAGCTTGGGGGAAGTCACTCTTGCCGATTTTCTTATTGGAGTTGTTTATAAAATAGCATTGGGTTCCAATAGCGGCAAATTGCGGATTTTCCAGCAAGAATCGTACCTGCTTAGCTATTTTTCTAGGTGAATAGATGTCTTCTGCTTCCATGATGGTAATAAATTGACCTTTTGCTCTTCTTACAGCTCTATTTAGAGTCATAGAAATACCATAGCGTTTGATGTTTTTATAAACTCTGAGCTTTTTACAGGTTTTTTTACATGAATTTAGGACCCTAACTGATTTATCAGATGATTTGTCATCGATTGCGATTATTTCGATATTTTTATAAGTTTGTTTTAGCAAGCTTTCCAGACAGGAAGGGAGATGGCTCTGATCATTGTGGACAGGCAAAAGAATAGAGACTAATGGTTTAGTGTTACTCATAATTTGAGGCTAGAAAAAGATTAGGACAGGCCTTACTGTGGGCAGATTAACATTACGATATTTTAACAAAAAGAGCATATTTAGTCAAATTACCTAGTTTGCCTTAAGCGGCAAAAAAGTGTAATTTTTACTTTTTAAAGTTTTAATAATGGGGAGTAAAGCGCTTATTGTGTGCTCTCTGTCAATAATTTCCGTGCCTTTTGCACCGTCATGAAGCAAAACTATTGTATTGTTTTTAGTCTTTCCTATTACGCTTTCAATTATTTGGTTTTTATCTGTAATTTCCCAATCCCTAGGTACCAGATTCCAACGAACATGTTTCATTCCTTTGAGACTTAAATATAGCCAAAGAACTGGATTAAGATAGCCAAATGGAACTCGATAGAGCTTAGGTTGGAAACCCAAAATGTTTTCCAAAATCTTGCCGGTTTTGCTAAATTCTCCTGGAAGCCCCAAAACGGTTTTGATATATGAGTGGTCATAGCCGTGGTTTCCGATAGTATGACCCTCTCTAGCGATTCTTTTTACCAAATTTGGATATTTAAGTGCTTCTTCACCAAGCACAAAGAATGTGGCTTTAATTTTTTCCTGTTTTAAGATATCAAGCACTTGAGAGGTATAAACCTTGTGTGGACCGTCATCAAATGTTAAATAAACTTTTTTATTTTTCTGCATATTTATTCCTTTTTTTCCATGCTTTAACACCTAGATAGAGAACACTAATAGGCGCTAAGACTAAGCCTAGATATTCAAGATATTGGGGTAAATAAATAATAACATACTGGTTGTTAATTACAGCTGATTTTATTTGCCAGCCGTTTTCCCAATTATTTACTAAAACATGGTTATTAACTTTCTTTCCAAGAACAAAAGGAAATACGCTATTTAACCAATTAACTACGTTGAATTCTGATTTCTGAGTTTGGTAGGCAGCCCAACCTGAATCATAACCTTGAGAAAGAATCAAAGTGTAATCTCTTGGTGCTTTATCAGTATTAACAACATAAAGGCTGGGATTAGGATGATTGACTATTGTTTTGGGTCCATCTGCTGTTTTAGCTTTTTGTTGGCCAACTCTTATTGAGTTTAGAAAAGAATAGGGAATAGGGTAGATATAAATATTTCCAATTTCATTAATTGTTTTATTTCCGGCAATTGATCCATTATCAAAGTGAAGAGAATAAGAATTACCATTATCTTTTAGAGGAGTTAGGACAAAAACAGTTTTATTTAATTTATTCTTCTGTGGGAGATAGGTTTCAATTGGGGTAAACTTTGAGCTATTGTTTAAAATCCAGGTCGAAAGAGATCTGCCTGAAATATTTTTATTCTCAACTAAGAATAAATAGCTTTGGGAAGAGTCAAGTGTGGGTAGGTTAATGCTTAAACAAGCAGTTGCATTTACTGACTCGAGTCTTAAAAGACTCTTGTTCCAGATTTTAGTTATTGAAGATGTAAATTTTTCGTTTCTAAAGTTATCGCAGTTTTTAACTGATTTTTTGTAGTCGGCAGCAGATAGGGAATAGCCATGATATTTATCTAAAACTTTGGGGATTCTTATCAAGATGTTTGTTTTTGCTTCAACTTTTGGCAAAGATATCACAGATTCATCTTGAGGAAACCAGAATTTTATTAAATTTGGATCAATATTATTTGAGGAAAGAAGTAGACCCTCTTTTGTCGTTAAAGCAGAAATGTTTTTCTGATTTAAAGATAGAGAAGCAGACCCTAAAACTGTTTCTCCATTTTTTAGTTTCTCAATTTTAATATTGGTTGCACCATTAATGTTTATATTTCCTCCCAGAACCTGTGCTTTCTGTGCTTCGAAAAGCTTGTACTTAATATTATTTTCCCAGATTTTCTTAGTCTTGCTATTCTCTTCTGTTAGGATTGTCGGAGGCTCAGCTTTGACACTGAAGCTGACTTTGTCTCCCGCACTGTCGGCGATGATTTGAATAGGCAAATTAGAATTTCCGGAAACAAAGTTAGGTATTCTAATAAAAGAAGAAGAATCATTTTGTTTAAGTGGTGCCTTAAATTCCAGATAGTCAGCAGTTTCATTTAAGCTAAATTCTAATTCCTTATCGCTTTTTCTGGTAAAAAGAGAAGAGCGGAAAGGATAAAAATAGGCCTTGTTATTACCGGAGTAATAATTGCCAAGATCCATATAGGCTTTATCATATTCAGCCCATTTATACGAGTTTACATCAGGTAAGTTTTCTTTTGTAAAGACAAAGTTTTGGACTTTATCCTTAAGACTTACTTTGTAAAGAGAGATATTGCCAAAAGTTTTAACCTTTTTAAGGCTAGGTGTTTTAGAAAAAAGATCTTCTGTTTGAGGAATAAAGAGTCTCTCAATAGAATTTGGATTGTCAACACTTTTGTCGATCCAAAGCCAATTAATTTGATATTTATTCAACAGTTTATCAAATTGAATAGGATCATTGGAGTAGAGAGCATTGGTGATTTCCCAATAATAATTCTCGTTTCGAAAAGACCAGGTGTCAGTAGATCGAGCCAGGATTGGTTGTTCGATTCCGTACCAGGTAAAACCGGATCCTGAATAGCCCCACTTGTAAAAACTCCATTCCCAGTTTTGAAATTGAGGAAAATCCGCAATTCTTGTATCTTTATCTTGGGTTTTCAAATAATCAAAAAGGTCAAAGTAGTCTTGGGGAATTTTAATTTGTTCCTTGTAGTAAAACAAGCTTCCTTTAAAGGTAGGAAGATTGAAGATAACAATTAAACTAATAATCAGAATTGCAAAGACTGAAGTTGCTTTTAAAGAAAACCTCTTAAGGTAATTTAAAATCTCATCAATCCCGATTGTTAGAAATACAGAGTAGGAAAGAGCAGCGAGAACGGAAAATTTTGTAAAAGGAAATCTAAACACCTCGGAAAATAAAGGAATGTAGTTTCTTAAGACATAACTAAGCCAGGAAAACGGAGGAGTTGCAACAGCGATCATTGCAAAGGAAAAAATAAAAATTCCGGCAAGAGAAAGTTTTATAGGTGTGCGTTTAATTAATGATTTTAATAATCCAAAAGCAGATATAGAGAATAAAAAATACCCAATTATTTTGATCCCCAAATTGCCAAGATGGTTCCGCCAAGAGCCAAGCATATAGATGAATTTCCCGGTCATATCAGGTTCGACATTATTAAACCAAAAACCTTTAAGGAGCATAGCGTCAAAAATACTTCCAACCTCTTTGTTTTTAAGAAATATCGTTGGAGAAGCCATTTGATTTATCTTTGAGCCAACAACAGTTTGAGAATTGAAAACAGTAAAGTAAATAAAAGGTAAAAGCCAAAAAGCATTTATTGCAAAAACAATACCAACATATTTCAAATAGTTCTTAAAAGATGACTCTTTGAATAGAAATAAGATTAACCAAGCAAGAGAGGTTGCCATTAAATAAACAACAAAAAGAGTCGGAACATAAGAAGCAGGAGTTGCTAGGAGTAAAACCAAAGCAAGAAAAAAAGAATTCCTAAAGTTGGACATTTTTAAAAAGTTAAATGATGTTAATAGAAGCCAGGGTAGAGCGGCGAAATGAGCTGTAAAAACTTCATAAGGTGTGTAATATTGTTGAAGAGTTGCTAGATTAAGTAAGTAGAAAACTGAACCAACAAGGGAGACAATTTTTTTTCTATCATCAGCTATACCTTTGGCTGTAATTTTTAAGATGAAATAATAGCTTCCAATAGCACCAAGCAGTAGCGTCAGCATAGTGTAGGAAAAGCGCAATAAGGAAGTAGGCATAACTAGGGAAAAAGGATAAAGAAAAAGTTGTCTTACTAAGTCTGAGGCATGGCCCATTCCACCCAAAAGTCCTACTCCTTGATATTCTTGCCAAACAGCAAATATCGAGCGTTTTATATTTAAGATTAAGTTAAATTCCGGATGCAAGTTATCCCCGCCTGTTAAAAAAGTAGATGGTTTAAAGTTTGCAATAACTATGAGTAACCAGATTAAAAAAATTCCCAGAATCGGATAATGATTTCTAGGAAGTTTAGTAACTTTGGATATGGTTAGGAAAAAGTTTTTTTTAAAATTCATATTTAATCAATCGCAAACCATATTCATAATGTATAGATATTTATTTATCTAAGGCAATTATGTAAAAGGGAAGTTGGGATCTTGTATTCCTCTTCAATGGAAATGAGCTTTTTTAGAGATCCTCTCCTTAGAGCTTTATATGTTGTGAGGGTAAGCTTTCTTGGTAAAAGCATTATGGCAATTGCCTGAATAAAGGTAATAATTATTCCTGAAAATGGTGGTTTGTAATTGTATTTTAAAACAGCTTTTATTCTGGCAAGCAGAGTATAGAGAAATGTTTTTTTAACATCAAGCAAAGATGTATTGTTTGAATGAAGTCTGTAAAAAAGCAGTACATCTTTTAAATTCTCTACTTTTCCATGTTGAAAAAGCTTAAAGAAAAGCTCTACTTCTTCTGCCGTATTCATACCATCAACATAATATTTAAAGTCCTCTGGAAGTCTGTTTCTGGCAATCATTAGGGTTGCTTGTTGGATAGGAATAAACCTGGATATGAATTTATATATATCTTCATGTTTAAGGGGAAAGAATTTTTTACCTGTTACTCTGTTTTCTTCATCTATCATAAGAACTTGTCCTCCGAGAGCAACAGTTTTTTTATGTTGTAAAAGGTACTCAACCTGTTTTTCCAGTCTAATTGGAGACATAATGTCATCTGCGTCCATTCGGGCAATAAAGTCTCCCTTGGAATGCATGATTGCTTTTTTGGCAGTTTCAGAAACTCCTTTATTGCTTTTGTTGCGATATACTCTAATATTTGAATACCTTTGTTCATACTCCTTAAGAATATCGCATGAACCGTCACTTGAGCAGTCATCTACTAATACTACTTCGTAGTTACTATATGTTTGATTGACAACACTGTTTAAAGAACATCTTAAAAAATGATATTCGTTATATACAGGAATTACAACCGAAACTAACGGCTTATCAATTTTATTTAATACTTTCTTATTTGTTATTTTTTTCATAAACATCTCTCATGTTTCGTTCCGTTATTGACGGATACTCATCAGTCCCGATTAAGGGAGACATGAGGGTAAGGGGAGGGAAAACGTCGATTAGACGTATGTAGCAAAAAGCTACGAACCTCATGTCGAGTATTTTCCCATCCGGAATAGAATCGCTGACGATTATCTTTTTTGAGCGCAAATGCCCGAAAAGAGAACCGAAAGAGTTCAATCCCGTTGTTTCCAACTGTGTTCCCTGAAGGGAGAAGAGCAAGAGCAAAAGCTCTGCGAAATATGACTTGCGTCAAATCCGCTAAGCAAAAGCTCTGCTCTTTCCCAAACAGGGACACGTGTGTTCAAGCTAGCTTGAACCTCAAGCGGCGATCGCCAGAGGCTCGGTCTCATCTCTTACGAGACGATCAGTCAGGAGCGTTTATGAACGCTGCCTTGTTCCCGTGGGCGTATTCCCACTTGGGGCCGGTCGGCGGATGATGCGCCTGGAACTTGTGTTCAGACCACCAGTACTTCGCGTCGTTGACAGGACGAACTGTGACTTGGCCGTCGACAACATGCGCCACTATCTTGGTTCCTGCTGGAACCTCTTGGGCGTACCCGTTGATGTACTTCGTACCATTGATGGTAACAATGTTACCGACGATGATCCCGACGTAGCCAACAGGAATCTCAGGTAGGTCGTAGTCGATCTCGCCTGGGGTAGTTGCCGTCTTGGCCGTTCCTGTTTCGCTGTCGAAAAGCGTATCTCCTGGGGTATTGCTTCCAGCTGCGTCGTACTTGGTACGAGCTGCTTGCCAGGCGTTGGCTTGATCAGCAGTGAGCGTGCTCGATGTGCTGTCGTTGGACGACTGATCAGACGAACTCGCTAAGCTGTTTGACTGGCCGTCGCTGTTGCCGGTCTGTTTGTCGTTGCTCTGGACAACGTCGGCATTGGCGTTGGCCTGGCCAGAAGTGGCTGGGGTATACCCTGCTTCCTTCAAGGCAGTAGCCACAGCTGATGCCAACTGATCGGGCGTGTAGCCGCTCGGCGGATCCGCCGCTTGTGCAGAAGCAACTTTTGCTTCTGTCACGGGTGTCACGGGTTTGTCTGCGACATCCTTGTCGTTGGGCCAAAGCCATGCAGCTGCCAGCGCTAGACCGCCTATGATCACAAGAGCGATCACGACGACTGCTGCCGATAAGGCGAAGCGACCAAGGTTGCTTCTCCCGTTTTCTCGATCGAGCCGCCGACGCCGTTCTTCATCCGTCTCACGAGGATCGGATACTGGCGCAAGAGGCAATGTCGATGCTGGAGTGTAGAGTTCCCATCCTCTGTCGAGATTGATGGTGTCGATAGTCCCATTAGGGGTATGCGAGTGGTAGTGGATCTCTCCTCCTACGTGCTGATGCATATTCCCTTCAGGGAGTACTCCTGGACTATGCTTATGCATAGTTTCCACGATGCGCTCCTTTTGTTGACATGAACGAGACCGTGTTTCGGTGAAATTCTCCTTTCACTGGACGTTTACAATTTCTACACCCTGATGGGTGATTATTGTCGGTTCTTCTTTTTAGGTCCTTCCGTTTCCCGAGTTACTACAGCGAGCATGATGACCGCTATAACAACGGGGACGAGAATTCCCACGAAAACACCTAGTGTTCCATGAATTAGGCTGTATATAGCTCCTCCAATAAGGAATAGTATAACAAGCATAACAAGGGTTAAGTCGAAGTGCATTTCATGTCCTTTCTCCGAGATGAGTGTGACTATTTTTAATCCACTTTGTGGATTTATTTCTTGCTTGAATCTATATTCACAGATACTCCTGACTGCAGGCAAAGTTTGAGATTAATTTAATTAAATTAATCTATTACTCTGCAAACAGGAGTATCTGTTTAGTTAGAAATTTTCCCTTACCTTTTCAATGTGCTTGCTTGCTTAAGTGGTATAAAAACCACAAAAGCGAGCCGATCCAAATCGTAAAATGCCCGCAAAATGGGCAAGTTACAAATTAGGCCTATATTGTAGCACTTTCAGAGAAATTGTCAAGCTAAACCACCAAAAAATAACCAGCCTCTAGTGGTCACCCTTAGTTGCATAACTGTCAACATTTCCCATAATATATTTATAGGCACCATGAGCTAATCATTATTTTTTAAAAAAGTGATAAGATATTAGTAATGAATAACCAAGAAAGAATAATTTTAGAGGTTAAAACAACTAGGACGGGGGAAGAAACAACCGAGGCCATGGTTCAACTTTTGGCAAGCATGGCAGGACTTCGCAAGCGTTTCCTGGTTTTATTTAAACTAAGTATTCCTTTAAGTTTGGAAATTGCAGTATATAACCAGGCAATCCATTTTTACGTGACAGTTCCTGCAAATCTAAAAACTTTTATTGAGGGACAAATTACTGCCCAATATCCAAAGGCACTACTAATTGAATCTTCAGATTATTTACCAAGTATTTTAGAGGAGGGGGAAAACTTATCGACTGGACAAATGAAGCTTTCCAACAGTTTTTATTACCCCATAAAAACTCACAAAGAATTTAAAGATGTAGATCCGATGTCATCTCTTCTTTCTATCTTGTCAAAATCTTTACCCCAGGATAGAATTGTAATTCAGTATTTATTAAAACCAATTGGATCAGGTTGGCAAAGAACAGGTTACAGAATAGCGACTGAAAAACAAGTTACCCCAACAGGTACTACTCAAAGCAATCCTTATTCAAGGATTATTCAAGATAAAGTTTCTTTTAATGGGTTTAAGGTGGCAGTTAGAATTGCAGTTAATTCAGATTCCAAAGAGCGCTCGCAAGCGCTTTTATATCAAATAGTAAATAGTTTTTCTTCTTTTAATAATCCAACGGGGAATAGCTTAGTACATAAAAGACTATTTTTATGGCAGAAAAAAAGATTTTTAACAGCACTGCTAAGAAGATCAAAACGCTTTATGCCGACAAAGCAGATCTTAAACGTTGAGGAGCTGGCAACTTTATTTCATTTTCCAACAGCAAAACTTGCTACAATTCAATCCATTTCCTGGCATAAAACCGTTCTGTCTGAACCACCGGAAAATCTACCAGTAGCAGAAGGGTTAACCAGTGATGAGAAAGAAAAAATTAACTTTTTTGCATCCACCCAATACCGAAACAAGCAGACAGTTTTTGGTCTTAAAAATGATGATAGACGAAAACACGTTTATGTTATTGGAAAGACAGGAACCGGAAAATCCACACTTATTGCCAATATGGCAATAGATGATATGCGTAATAAACGAGGATTTTGCGTAATAGATCCGCATGGAGATTTATGCGAAATCTTACTAAATTACGTGCCGTCTTACAGAGTAAATGACGTTATTTACTTAGATCCATCAGATCCTGAGTTTGCATTTTCTTTAAATCCATTAGAAGTTGAGCAACCTTATCAAAAGGAGCTGGTGGTTTCCGGATTTGTCTCCATTTTCCATAAACTTTACGGACACACCTGGGGCCCAAGACTTGAATATATTTTAAGAAATACGGTAATGAGTGTAATTGACATGCCTGATGCAACTCTTTTGATGGTTCCGGAGATGCTTGCCAATGAAACATTTAGAAATAAGGTTGTAGAGAAATTGAAAGATCCGGTTCTTGTTGGTTTTTGGAAGAACGAATTTGCCAATTACACCGACAGACTTCGAGCGGAATCAATTATGCCGATCCAAAACAAAGTAGGGCAGTTTGTCTCAAGCACGGTTATTAGAAACATTATCAAAAGTCCAAAATCCACAATCAATTTGCAAAAGATAATGGATGAGGGAAAAATAGTTCTTTTAAACTTGTCTCAGGGAAAATTAGGAGAAGATAATGCGGCTCTTCTTGGAGCTATGGCAATTACCAAACTGCAGCTTGCAGCAATGAACAGGGTCACTCAACATGAAAGCGAAAGAAAAGACTTTTATCTTTATGTAGATGAGTTCCAAAATTTTGCTACCACCTCTTTTGTAAAGATTCTTTCCGAAGCCAGAAAATACCGTTTGAATTTAATTTTGGCAAATCAATATATTGCTCAAATTCCGGAAGAAGTAAGATCGGCAATATTTGGTAATGCCGGAACAATGCTTTCTTTCTTAATTGGAGCAGAAGACAACCGATATATGGCCAGAGAATTTATTGAGAGATTTAAAGAAGAAGACCTCTTATCACTTGGAAACTATCAGGCGATTATTAAGCTTGCGGTAGATAATATAACCCAACCTCCATTTTTATGTTATACACTTCCTTTGCCTAAATCTGTGACTCAAAACAAAGAAAAAGTAATTAGGATTTCAAGAGAACGCTACACAAAAAAGATAACTTGATTAATTTTAAATAATAGCCTCGAAGAAGCTTAAAGAAGAAGAAAAAAGCTTATTTATCAGCTTTTCTTCTTAAGAATAATCCACCTATTCCTGCAGGGATAAGTCCAATTAAGGGAAGCATTTCAGGTCCAGTAGGAGGAGTAGTTGTAATTTTTGGTGTAGTTACAACAGGTAATCCGCCTTTAGTTACTGATGGAGCAGGAGTTGGTAATACTTTTTCTATGCAAAGAGTTGCATTGTCAGAAGAAGTATTATTATCCGAAACTGCTTCGGCACGATTTACGACACAGGTGATTCCTTGATTTCCGGGAAGATTGTTTGTGTCAACAGTTGTACCAACTATTGTAAATGTTCTGGTTTCGTTTGGATTTAAATTAAATACTAAGAAAGTAAGTGTTTTTGTATTATTGTCAAAATCTCCAGGTCCGGAAGTAAAATTAACAAACTGGGGGAATGTATCTTTAACTTCAACTTGTCCTAAGGTTTGTTCTCCTGTATTTGTTACAAAAAGCTGAAAGGATACGCTTTGATTTGGAGCAAATCTTGGATCATTGTCTCTGCTTAAATTTTCTACAAATTGATCTGTACCAGGTTTTTGAACCTTTTTATTTAACTGGATTTTTCCTTTATTAACACAGGTTTGACCTCCACCGTAGATAGGCTGACAATTTGTATCATCTGCCAAAGCAAAGGTTTTAGCCAGGATTAAGAATCCCGCTATTAAAGCTACCAAAATTAAGAATCTATATATTCTTTTCATGAGTGAGCATGTTATACCATATTGCTATAGGACTTGTCAAGCATTAGGGCTTAAATGCTTCCTTTAAATGATTTAAATTTTTAGAAATAAAAGTGCGTTTTTCCTTTTGTCTCTTGACAAAACATTGAGCATATGGTCTAATATAGAAGCTTTTAAATTTCCGCCTACTCGGTGGAAGAGCTTCAAAAGCACTTTCTCAATATTAGAAAAAAGCCCATTTTAACTCACATTGAACTTTAAATTATTTTTATGCCAAGAAAAACTATAACCAAGGATGTAAAGGATCCTATCGTAAAGCAAACCGTTTCAACGGTAGAGGATTTGGTGGGAAAATCAGAGACTCCTGATTCAGCTTCTGAATCAAAAACGCTTGAAGTTGCTCCAGAGCATTCCCTTGTTGAAGAAAAACCAGGAGAAAAAGCAGTTCTAGATGTTTCCGATGAGTCTCAAGGTCCTGCTCCTATGGAAAAATCTCAGGATAGAAAGTCGGACGAAGCCATAATTGTCAGATCAAGAGATAATAGAGGAGATAGGAGATACGATCAAAACGGTCCTACTCAAGAAGTTGCCGGATTTTTAGATATTCAGCCGGAAGGTCATGGATTTTTAAGACCAAAGTTTACCCCTTCTCCCAGAGATATCTACATATCACAATCTCAGATAAGACGATTCTTGTTAAGATCCGGTGATTTTGTTCAGGGTTTGGGTAGGCCTCCAAAAGATACTGAAAGATATTATGGACTTCTTAAAGTAGAAAAAGTAAATGAAATGGAAGCAGAAGATTCTTTAAGAAGACCATATTTTGATGATCTAACTCCAATTTATCCAAACAAGCAAGTAAAATTAGCAACTGATAAAACACCGCTTTCGACAAGAATAATTGATTTGATTGCACCAATTGGTTTTGGGCAAAGAGGAATGATTGTTTCTCCTCCAAAAGCAGGTAAAACGACAATTCTTAAGGAATTAGCAGCAGGAATTACTAAGAACTTTCCGGAAGTACATTTAATGGCAGCTTTAATTGGGGAGAGACCGGAAGAGGTTACAGATATCAGTATGTCTGTAAAAGGAGATGTAATTGCCTCTAACTTTGACGAACCACCTGATGCTCAGACAAGAGTAGCTGATATTGCTTTAGAAAGAGCAAAAAGATTAGTTGAGCAAGGAATTGACGTAATTATACTTTTAGATTCTATCACTCGTTTGGCAAGAGCTTACAACCTTTCAGTAGCTCCAAGCGGAAGAACACTTTCAGGAGGATTTGATCCGGCTGCTTTGTGGCCGGCAAAAAGGTTTTTTGGCGCGGCCAGAAACTGTAAAGAAGGCGGATCGTTAACTATTATTGGAACTGCTTTGGTTGAAACCGGATCCAGGATGGATGATTTAATCTATGAAGAGTTTAAAGGCACCGGCAATATGGAGCTCCATTTAGACAGAAGATTAGCTGATAAGAGAATCTTTCCGGCAATTAACATCGAACGGTCGGGAACCAGACAGGAAGAGCTTTTGATTTCTGAAGATAAATTGAAAAAAATAGTAACAGTTAGAAGGATGCTTTACATGCTTGGAGATGACGAGAGAACAAGTGCTTTGGTTGAAAGACTTGGAAAGACAGAAACTAACGATGACTTCTTGGAAAATTTGGGAAAATCACAATCCCAATAAAAGACAGATTTTAGCCACAAAATTTGACTTAATATAGCTCATTTGTTAAAGTATTCAATTGATGTTCATGCTGTCTAAGCGTCGTCGGGTTTCTGTTAAAGGACCCATTAAAAACTTTCTAGCCGAAGTCTCCGGTTTTTCTAAGTTCTTTGCTCAATACATTCACAAAAAAATCTTTGGATTTTCTGTTGCTTTTGAGAAAAACAAGAATGCTTGCGTAAAGCTCTTTATTATTAAAAGAGGCAGATACAATAGAATGTTTTTGCATTTTGCCACTATTTCCGTTGTGGGGATTGGTCTTATTGTGGCGCCTCTTTTAGCCAGTACTTATCCAGTTTTTTCCGCAAGTTCTTCGACCTCAGCTAAAATATCAGAGTCAAATACAGAGCAATCAATTTCAGTTGACGCTAATGTTTTTCAAACAGATATTTCACAAAAACCAAGAGACAAAACAATTGAATACACAGTCCAAAGGGGAGATACTATTTCGACAATTGCCAGAAAGTTTGGGATTTCTGAAGATACAATCCGTTGGGCAAACGACATGACAGGCGATAATATTACGGTTGGAGACACCCTAAAAATCCTTTCGGTAACAGGTATTGCTCATAAGGTTGCTTCGGGAGAAACTGTTTACTCTATCGCAAAAGTCTATGATGCCAATCCGCAGCAGATAGTAGACTTTCCGTTTAATGAATTTGCAAATCCGGAAACTTTTTCATTAGTCGTTGGACAAATTTTAATTGTTCCTGATGGGGTAAAGCCATCCGAAAAGCCAAGAGTAAAACAAGATGTTGGTAGGCAATATTATGCTGGACCAGTACCTGTTTCTCCGGGAGGATTTGCCTGGCCTCTTGGAGGAGGGATTAGTCAATACGCTTCTTGGTATCACATGGCACTTGATATCACAGCGCCTGTCGGAACTCCTGTGGTTGCAGCAGAAAACGGAAGAGTTACTTCTGTTTCAGTTGGAAGCTGGGATGGAGGATATGGAACAAACCTCTGGATAGATAACGGCTCAGGAATTGCCACTCATTACAATCATTTGTCAGGAGTAAATGTTTCTGTAGGGCAATCTGTAGTAGTCGGAAAAACAGTAATTGGTTGGGTTGGAATGACAGGAAGAACAACAGGGCCTCATCTTCACTTTGAGGTTAGCAGAAACGGAGCTCTTATTAACCCCATGGCAATATTGCAGTAATCAACATTAAAGATAAGCTCTTCGAGAAATTAATTTCTTTATGATAAAATATGCTATATTTGGGCCATTGGTACAGTGGTAATACGCTGCACTCGCATTGCAGAGGCGGGAGTTCGATTCTCCCATGGTCCACTTTATTTAGGAATAATCTTTAAAGAAGTTCATTGGCTACTTTGGGTATTATAGAGAGAAAGTACTCTTTTATTTTTTTCCAATCCGCATCAAAAAATATTTGTGGCTCAGGATCTTCTTCTGCATCTTCGAAGAATGTTAGGCTTTTAATAATATGATGATAATTGTGTTTCGCATTAGGGAATTGATCCTTTACTCGTTTCAATACCTGCATTAATGATTCTTTGTTGTTAATATACCAGTAAAGATCAAAAAAATCTCTTTTTTTCCCTCGTTGACTAATAGCAATAATCTTCATTACGGCGATATCTCGTGCATCTAGAATATTCATGGAACCATAATTAATAAACGGTTGTTTGGGAATAAAGTACGGATAAGCAATAAAGCTTATCTTTGTGTTTTCAAGCTCTCCATATAAAGTATCTTGTTTTTGATTTGTTGTAATCCAATCAGGATGTAATGCGCTTAAGATTGAATTCAGATCAGAATCTATGTCTTTTCGCGGATTGAAAAAATCAAGATCAACAGAGGTTCTGTGATTGTACTGGAGCGTTAATGCAGTTCCTCCGGCTAAATACCACTTTTGTTTTCGTAACCATAATTGCTTGGATAAAATAGCAATAGCTTTATTTGTAGCCTCAGGAATGTGTGTAAAATTTAGATTTACTTGTTTGTTAGTAATATCCATAATGCCTTACTGTTAGGTTGTAATACTTTAGAAGTTTTTGCTACCTGATGAAGCATTGGTTTTGAGTACTCTCTTTTCATCCATCGAACTTCATCATCATTGCCAAAATCCATAATCCGCTCAATGATGTATCTTGCGTTATTGTTTGTGTTAAGCTTTTTGGGATTTGTGTCCCAAAAAAGGGATTGTCGGAATTGAATAGTTCGCATATTACATATTTTATTATATCTCTTTTAAGCCTGAATGTCTAAAACGGTTAGTAACTTTTAAATGTTGGAATCTCTAGTAGATTTAATATATAATGAAGTTCTGATAAAAGGGCCTGAAGTTTAAATGGTTGAACGTCTGGCTGGCAGCCAGAGGGTAGCGGGTTCGATCCCCGTCGGGTCCACTTCACTTTATTGAGTGCAAAGGTCTTCAAGAACTTTCATAGAAGCTTAAGAAGATAAAGGGTGCTTTGAATTCTAAAGATGTTGACAACGATTTTAGAAAAGAGCCATACTTAATTAGATGAAAAAACTGCCCAAACATTTCCGCAAATCTTTGCAAAAAGGCTTGAGTTTAATTGAACTTCTAATTGTTGTTATGATTTTGGGAGTTTTAATTTTTATTTCGGTCTTTGCAATTAATCCCCTTGATCAACTACGTAAAACATCGGATGCAAAAAAAAGGAGCGATCTTGCTCAGATTAGACAGGCGCTTGATACATATTACAATGATCATAATTGTTATCCAACCCAAGATCAAAATATTCCCTTTGGTCAGGAGTGGGAAGAGAACGGAGTAGTGTATATGAAAGAGGTTCCGCAAGATAAAGGCTGCACAGGATCATCTCCTCGATGTTATATCTATCAAACTGACAGTTCCAGTAGTTGTCCTCAGTGGAACGTGATTTATGCAAAATTGGAAATGACCAGAAATCAGCTTTCTTCAAAAAGCACAACTTGTTATTATGTTCCAGAATCTCCAGAGCCAACGAAAGCACTAACAAGTTACCGCTGTGAAACATGTCCGGTTTATTCTATGTGTGGAACAATGACGGCAAAATATGACTACTGTGTTGTTTCAGGAAGTGTCGATTGTACAAGTATTACAAGTGTACCAACACCTATTATTTTGCCGACATCGACACCCGTACCAACAAATGTACCTACTCCAACCGTGACTATTCCACCTCCAACAAGCGTACCAACACCGACTATTGGTCCTTGTCCCGGAGGAAACTATTATGCATGTACCAGCTCTCCGCAAAGGTGTAATGATATAGGGACAGATCCAACAGGTTTGTGCCTAATACATGGTGGTTCAAATGTTTGTTATTGCGAAAGAAGCTGTAATAATGTATGTCCTGGAGGATGAAAAAGAGTTATTTCAAGAAAAATAAAAAATTGACAAATCCTAAGCATGTTTCTATCATTAAAGAGAAGGTAAATAATCTGTCCATGCAAAAAATTAAAGACTACCTAATTACCCTCCGCGGTAGATTGAGAGGTGCGGACAACTATCTAACAAGTATTACCATCCTCACGGGAAGTGTTGCCTTTATTTTTGTAACTTCCGTAGTTATTTTAGCCCTGATGCCTGCCTCCACAAAAAAAGATTTAAACAACAAATTTGCAGGTGTTAAAAATACCATTACACAAAAACCTACTCCAATTCCTACGCCAACACCAAGGCCGATAGCTAAAGGTCCGCAAACCTATACGGTAAGTTCGGGACAAAACCCTTTAATATCTGAAGTTTGGGTAAATGAATTTGATCCTAAAAAAGGTCAGGAGCAAATTTATAAAGTAAAAATTAAAGATAAAAAAGGAGCAAGTATTACGAGCATAGAATTGAATTTAACCACAGACCATGAAGCGAAAACTTATCCCTTTAAGTTAATATCAGGAACAGAAACAGAAGGTGAATGGCAGGTTTCTGTAGTTACAAATGATTCACATGATTATGTCTATTTGCCATATATTACCGCAAAAAACAATATTAAGGATATTTCCAAGTTGGAATTAAGCTTTAGATGAAAACAAAAATTTTCTTATCAATATTTTTTCTTACGTTGTTTCTTCAGGTGCCCAAGGATAAAGCTTTTGCAGCTTGCGCTGGAGTTCCTTTATCTGGAAATTATACCGTGACAACAAGTTGTGCTTTTCAAAATACTGTAGATGGGGTGGACGCAGGAACAGGTGCTTCAAATTCTGCTGTTTTAACAATTGGTTCTGGTAAAACTTTAACTATTAACGCTGGTCAGAAAGTAGCGTTTGGGTTAATGAGTGTTGGTAAGCCTGGAGGAACAATTGCGATTAATAAAACAGGAGAACTGGTGAAAAAACCTCTTTGGGCACCAAACGAAGACGGAGATGTTAGGCCGACAACAGCAAATCCTGATTTACTCGCACAAAGCGCTCAACCTGCCAATCATAGCAGAAGAAACGTTTTAAATTCTCTTAGCACTGCTGATTGCTTAGACACAGATGCAGCCAAGTGGCAGAATTTGGATGGTTACACAGATTCTGATAGTGATGGGTATGGGGTAGGGGTTGCGAATGCAATAGGAAACAGAGGGACACCTGGAGGTGTGGCGGGAGCAGGTGGTGCGAGTATGACTTTAAATAAACCTGCGGGAACAGTGTCTGGTGATGTAATTATTGCATTTATCCAAACAAGCGGAACAACAACAGTTACGCCACCTGCCGATTGGAAACCAATAGAAACGATACAAAATACAGGGTCTACAAATGTTTTCTTTAAGGTTGCTGGTGGATCTGAGCCGGCTAGCTATACCTTTAATTACGATGCTTCTCCTACGTACCATATCGGAAGACTTGTAACATATTACAATGTAGATGGGTCAGATCCAGCAGATGTTATTCATAGCGGCGTAACAGATAGCACAAGCCCTTTTACTGCGAGTGCAATTACAACTATCTTTCCGGAGTCAAAATTAATAGCAGTAATGGGAATTTATGGAAATAGAACTTGGAGTGGCTGGACTGCAGGATTTACAGAATTAATAGATAACGGTACGACTAATGCAGGTTTTGGAGTTGCAGAAGCAACTCAATCGGCAGTTGCTTCTACAGGGGCGGTAAGCGCAACGCCAAGCGTTGAAGCAGCAGGGGCGGCGATTCTTTTTGCCTTAAGGCCAACCGTAGCCCAAACACCATCGTCTATTTGCTCCGGGTCTTCTTTGCCGTCTGGTTATGCAAATAATGGTACAGACTGCTTGCCCGCAGATGCAGCTAAGTATCAACGGCTAACATGTTATACAGATCCTACAACATTTTCTTATACTGGAGGTTCTCAAAGTTATACTGTGCCCACTGGTGCAACAGCAGTTAAAATAGTTGCAGACGGCGCAGCGGGGGGCGGAGGTGGTCTCGGAGGTAGAGCTCAAGGAATAATTTCCTCAACTCCAGGAGAGACTCTTAATGTTTATGTTGGAGGAGCAGGAGCTTCATGTTCTGGTACTGGTTGTAGGACAAGAGGAGCTGGAGGTTGGAATGGCGGTGCGGCAGGGGGAACTAACTCTTCTGATCAAAATGCTCAAGCCGGAAGCGGTGGTGGTGGTGCTTCTGATGTAAGACAAGGAGGAACACTTTTATCTAACAGGAAGATTGTAGGTGGTGGCGGAGGAGGTAAGTGCGGTACTTCTGCTTGGTATTCGAGTTGCGGAAATACTGCCCCAGGTGGCGGAAATCCAAATGGACTTCCTACTGATGGTGCAGGTTCACTTTGTGGTGATCCCTTTGGAGGGTCACAAACAGCAGCGGGGGGCGGAGCATGTGATGCTGGCGTAAGTGGACGAACTCCCGGCGGCGCTGGTTCTTCTGCAACAGGTGGAACAGGAGCAAATAGTAGCGGTTTATTAGGTGGAGGCGGTGGAGGAGGAGGAGCAGGTGGGTATTATGGTGGAGGCGGTGGCGCTTCTGGAGGAGATAATGGATCTCAATCCTATGCTGGTACATACGGAGCAGGCGGTAGTTCATGGGTAACTGGGTCTGCAAGCAATGTTTCCTACACGAACGGTTCTCGCTCTGGAAATGGTCAAATTATAATTTATGCCCCTGTTTCTCAGTGTGTTGCGGCGGCATGTCCATAATACCGTTAATACTGAAGCACAGGTAGACTAATGTTTGAATAACTGTTGCTCATCTCCGTCATTATTAATACTAAGCTTTACAAAGAGGTTATATGCAGGATCAATTGGATTAACATATTGTGACGTCTCTATAATGTTTAGGGGTGAGTGTTCCAAGTGGATATTTACCATCCTCAAAATTCTGCAGAAAACACAAGTTGTCCGTAGATTAGCAAGTTTGCCAAAACAACATCATAACCACTAGAATAATAGGAGAGTTATAAACAATGAATAAAGGTTTTAGAGTAGAAATCAAAAGAACAAATTTGGAAAAGTTTATTACTGTTTTAACTTTTGTTTTAATTTACGGCCTTATGTTTTATTTATTGGATATTAGGTTGGTTTTTGAAAATACCATTATTTCAGGAGGAGATACAGGTTCTCACATCTACATGCCTTATTATTTAAAACAGATTTTTCCCTTAATAAGGTGGTGGTCTCCCGATTGGTACAGCGGTTTCCCATTTTTATATTATTATCCTCCATTAATGTTTTTTCTGGCAACTTTATTGAGTTTTGTTATTCCTATTAATATCTCCTTTAAACTGGTTATATTTTTAGGTGTAATTATCTATCCGATAGCAGCATATTTCTTTTTTAAATGGTTAGGAATGAAATTTCCCATTCCACAGTTAGGAGCAGTTTTTTCTTTGTCACTCTTGTTTTTTGAGAAATTTACCATATATGGAGGTAATTTACCCAGTCTTTTATCAGGACAGTTTTCCCATACTGTGAGCATAGGTCTTCTTTTGCTTTTCTTAGGACTTATGTATAAAGGAATGGTTGAGCGCAAATTTTTTGTTTTCAACATACTTTTAGGTTCCTCGGTTATGCTTACTCATCCGGTTTCAGCCATTCTAATAATATTTATTGCCCCATTTCTCATTTTCCAAAGTAAAAAAATAAAGGAAAACATATTTTATGTTTTCAATATTTATCTTGGAATATTCCTCCTAACTGCTTTTTGGACCTTTGGACTTGTCTTTTATAAAGAATATAGCGGATATATGGAGTGGGGAAAGCAAATCAAGCTTGACGAGATTTTTCCAGTGCACTTACGCTATCTGACAATTGGAGGAGGATTGGGGATTTTACTGGCTGTAATCAAGAGAGAAAAACGACTAGTTGGGCTTTTTGTTCTTTTTCTTATTACCTCTTTAGCATATGC
>JAMCTK010000043.1 GCA_023381035.1 Patescibacteria group bacterium | reverse complement strand
CTCAATCAGGAATGGACAATTAAAAATAAAGATCTAAAAACAAAATGCGGATGGTCTTCTTTTGCTGGAAAAAAAGTTACAGGGAAGGTAAAAGAAGTTTATCTTCAGGGAAGATTAGTTTATAAAAATGGTAAAATCTTAGTCAAACCAGGAAAAGGAAAAACAATTTAAAATGAAGTTAATCCTAACTAAAAGAAAGACAAAAGAAATGAAGGACTTCTCCAGGAAAGAATGGAATATTGCCGATAAAAAGCATTTTGGAAAAAAAATTTCATGGGACGAAAAACAAAGCTATATACGGGCTGAAGAAAATAATGAAATCGTAGGAATGATTCATTATAAAATTACAAAAGGAGTGATGGAGATAGTAACCTTACTTATCGGACACAATCGTCAAAGACAAGGTTTTGGAAAAAAACTAATTCAGAAAGTGGAGCAGATTGCAAAGAAAAATAATTGCCATAAATTATATTTAATTACCGGAGTCGGTTGGAATTCTATCAAATTTTACAAGGCCATGGGGTTTAAAGAAACGGGAAAATTACAAAAACATTATCTAAAAAAAGACTGGCTAGAGTTTTCTAAATTTATCTAGCATTGACAAAAATCACCAAAAACGGCTAAGATAAAAAGATGAAAGATTTAAAAGCTCCTTTTTTCACAGTACTTTTTGTAGTCCTAGGTCTCATTGTCTATACCAAAATTTTCGGACCAATTCCTTTTTATGTAAATAACATTCAAACCACAAAAACCAGTCTCTTCCATGCCCAAGGAACAGGAAAAGCAGTTGCAGCTCCCGACACAGCCACAATTACTGTCGGAATTACCCAAGACGCTTCAACTGTTTCAGAAGCTCAGAACAAAGTAAACTCAATCATAAATAAAATAATTGAGGATATTAAAAAACTGGGCATTGAGGAAAAAAATATTAAAACAGAAAATTACAGCGTTTATCCTAAGCAAGGAAGAAACAGGGTAGAAGGATACACCGTTTCGCAAAACCTGGAAATTAAAGTGAAACCAATTGAAAAAATTAATCAAGTAATAGATATCTCAGTTTCTGGGGGAGCAAATATTCTAAACCAATCAACATTTGGATTCAGTGATGAACTTAAGAAAAAACTCGAGGATCAAGCAAGGAAAGAAGCAGTTAGAGACGCAAAAGTAAAAGCTGAAAGTCTTGCAAATGCTGCCGGGATAAAGATAGGAAAAGTAATCGATGTTACGGAAAGTTCTCAGGACTACTCACCAAGACCGTTACTTCAAAAGACTATTGCCCCAGCAGATGCAGAGGGCAATATCACTGAACCAACAACAACTATTACTCCCGGAGAAAATACAATATCTATAATTGTAGATATTTTCTACGAAACATACTAGTTGAATTTTTGGTGTATAATAGAAATATGAAAATAACAAAACAGTTTGCAGAAAAATATCAAGAAAAAAATCCCAAGAAGGCAAAAATATTAAAGAGCACCGTAAAGCAGGGCTTGAAACAGTATGAAGAAACCTTCAGAAGGCTCGCATCGACCTAGACCAAAGAGACATTTCCTAAAAATAAATGATTTCCAGTATCTTTGCTTCAATCTCGCTGTTGAGCTTTTAAGCTTTAATGAACCAATACCGCATTACGAGACAAGAGATAATGCCTTGCTTGAATCTGCTCTTGGATCTCCAAGTCAAACATTTGGCGGAAAGTATTTATATCCAACATTAATAAAGCAGGCAGCAATTTTATTTTATTCTCTTATCAAGAATCATCCTTTCAAAAACGGGAATAAAAGAATAGCTTTAATATCCTTGTTCGCCTTCCTCAGAATAAATGAAAAATGGATAAACGCTGAGCCCTTCAAGCTATATCTATTGGCGTGCACTGTATCAAAATCTAATCCTAAGGAAAAAGATAAATATCTTAATCAAATTGAAAAATTCATTAAAGAAAATATGATCGACAAGTCTATGTAGTCTCTATTTATTTCCGCTGTGGAAACTCTCGTGAACTTCTCTTAATTGCTTGTTCGTGATGTGGGTATAAATTTGAGTTGTCGCAATATTTTTATGTCCCAGCATCTCTTGCACAGATCTAATGTCAGCACCATTTGTAAGTAAATCTGTAGCAAAAGAGTGACGAAGAGTGTGAACTGTCGCGTCCACCGGAATTCTTGCGGATCTTACATATTTTTTAACCATCCTCTCAATGCTTCTTGCAGTTAACCTCATTTTCTCACCATAATTATCTTCCACGACTTTCCCTGAATAACGAATAAACAAAGGTTTAAAAACATCCTGCCTCTTATCTAAATATTTTTTAAGCCACTCTGCAGCTCGATCGGAAATAAATACAATTCTGCTTTTTCCACCTTTTCCAATTACTCCAAACTCTTTTCTGTCTAAATTTATCCTATCCTTGTTTAACCCAACCAATTCGGAAACACGCAGTCCACTGGAAAATAATAGCTCTAAAATTGCCCTGTCACGAATGCCTTCTTCTTTAGAAGTATCAGTTGCCATTATCAAGCGATCAACCTGATCCTTTTCTAAGAACTTTAATGATCTACTTTCTGTTTTTGGCAAATCAATTTTGGAAGGTTCAAGAGTTTTATAATCGTTCTTTATTAAAAAACGCAAAAAGGATCGAAGTGCGATAACGTAATAATTCTGAGTAACTTTTTTTAAGGTTAACCCATGAATGTCTTCTCGGTTTGCTAAAAAAACTCTATACTTTCTAATTATCTGTAAATCTAAATCTTCTAAGGTTTTGTGAGGCAGGGTAGAGGAGAACCATTTCTCAAAAACTTCAAGATAATGCTTGTAGTCACGGATGGTAAGCTTAGAACAATTTTTTTCTATCTCCAAATATTCTAAAAACTGATCTATTAATTCGGGCAATGTTCCTTTCATAGCTGCGTCGCAGAATAATTATATTATCAATCAATGAGCTCTCAATGTCAATCCAGTTGACAAGAATAAAGGAAAACTCCCATACTAAATACATGCGGGAAGAATACATTAAAATAATTAAGGAGTATATTAAGCTGAAACCGGAATACAAACTAACACTTGAAGAAATAAGAGCAAACATTCTCACCGTTGGAGCAACAGAAGAAGAGCTAAATGAAGCAATTAAACAGCTCACAGGACTTCCTTTTACCACTCACCTTATGGCAGACAAAAGCAAAAAACACTCAAAACCAGCAAGGCTTAAAAAGTTTAATTTAAAAAGAACAATCGGAGCATTCTCCATGCTTGTCTTGAGTGTTTTTGCCATATATTCTTTTTCAAATTTACCAAAAACTCAGAAAGCAGAAGATAACAAGACCTCGGTGTTAGGTAAGAAAACTGAACTGAAGAAATTGATTCCTGTTGTTTTTGCCAATACAAAACCCATAGATGCAGAAAAAGTCTTTTCCTATCCAAAGTCAGGAACACAAGCCATTGTGTCCGATAAACCGCAAAAAGAAGTATTTGGTTTTTTTCCATATTGGATGCTTGATAAATCAAGTGAAATAGATCTGGAATACTTAACTTCAATTAGTATTTTTGGGATAGAAATTAACGGCAAGGGCGGGATAGTAACAGCAGATGAAAATGGACAACTTGATGGCGGATGGAGCATGTGGAATGATCCACGCATGGACGGACTTATTAGAAGAGCAAAAGATAATAACTTAAAGGTTTATATTACCCTAAAATCCTTAAATAACGACGCTATTCAGGATCTTATGCGGTCTCCGCAAGCCCAGAAGGCATTTATTTCTAATGCAATATATCTAGTAAATTCAAAAAATTTAGACGGAATCAATCTGGACTTTGAATTCGTTGGAGCAGCACCTGCAGATATAAAAACAGGCTTTGTCAGATTAACAACAAATTTAAACGCTGAGCTTAAACGTCAAGCACCACACACAACATTGACTGTTTCCACATATATCCACTCTGCATCAACTGATACTTTTTTTGATATACCTCTTCTTGCACAAGTTTCTGATGCTTTTGTTGTAATGGGTTATGACATGAGTCTTCCTTTCGGACCTGCAGGACCAATTGCAGCAATGGGTGGAAAAATTAATGTTGATAGCTATTTGCGTGATTATCTGGAAAACGTCTCTGCGGATAAAATAATTCTGGCTGTTCCATATTATGGTTACGATTGGGCAAAAACAAATAATTCTCAAACCGAAATGCTTTCGTATGCACAGATTGCAGAAGAGAGTAAAAAATATCAGATCCGATGGGATAGCGTTACGCAAACTCCATCTTACACTTACACAGCGGGCTCTGTTTTACACGAAGTTCATTTTGACAATATTAGATCTCTGGGAATTAAATACGATTTAATAAACAAGCAAAAATTAAAAGGCGTTGGTATTTGGGCTCTTGGGTATGACGGCCAAAACGCTGATTTACAAAAATTAATTGTCGATAAATTTTACAAATAACTTGA
>JAMCTK010000042.1 GCA_023381035.1 Patescibacteria group bacterium | reverse complement strand
TGGTCGTAACCTGTAAACCACCACTCTCAACCATTGATTCTCCAAATTGCTTTATCAAAAGCTCTTTAACATAGAAGGAAAAGTGGGGTGCTTTTATAGATTGATTCCTTGATAGAAATTTAACATTCGGAAGTTGCTTTACAGCATCCTGCTCCTGCTTTCTGGTTATATAACCGTCCTCTCTCATTCTTCTTAAAACATCTGTTGATCTTGAAATATATGCTTTAGGATGTATCCCGTATGGCGAGAAATATGATGGCCTCTGAGGCATGCCAGCAAGAATGGCAGATTCAACTAAGTTTAATTCCTGCGCTTTCTTGCCGAAATAATTTTCAGAAGCTGTTTCTACTCCAACATTTGTTCCTCCATAAGGAGCAACGTTTAAATAAAGCTCAAGAATTTGATTCTTGGTGTACTTTTTATCAACTTGAATCGCAAGAATTAGTTCTTTAATTTTTCTTGGCAAAGAACGTTCCGAAGATAAAAGCGTCTGCTTAACAAGTTGTTGCGTCAAAGTGGAACCGCCTGTAATTCCCTGAAAAAACAATATATTTCTAACCGATCTAAGATATCCCGTTATGGAAAAACCATCATTTCTGTAGAAATCCTTGTCCTCAATGGCGATCGTGCCTTGTTGGAGATATTTTGGAATTTTATCAAGCTCAACATAAGATCTGTTTGTCTCGCTGTAAATGTCGTATAGAACCTTCCCATTTCTGTCCAAGATTCTCGTTGATTGAGGAAGATTTAACTGAGAAAGTTTTCCCGGAGTAGGTAAGTCCCTGCTATACCAAATAAACAACCCTACTGTTAATAAAATTAATGCCAAGAGACCATACAAAACATAATGGGTAATTTTGCTAGCAACAAATATGTTTGAAGATGGTCTAAGGCTTTTTCTCCTACTACGTCTAGGGGCGTAATCCATGAATACAAGTATAGCAAATTTTTAGCTTTGAATCAAAATATGATATACTCAAAAAAATGGACAAAATAGAAGAATTATTAACCCGCGGCGTAGCAAATATTATCCCATCTAAACAAGAACTTAAAGAAAAGCTTAAATCCGGCGAAAAACTAAATATTTATCTTGGAATTGATCCTACTTCGACCAGGCTACATTTAGGCCACACTGTCCCTCTAAGGAAGATACAAGCATTTGCAGATGCCGGACATAATGTTACTTTTCTAATTGGTGATTTCACTGCATTAATTGGCGACACATCGGACAAAGAATCAGAAAGACCGATTTTGACAGTTGAAGAAATTGAAGAAAATTTCAGAACCTACAAAAAACAAGCGGAAAAGGTTATTGATTTTAATAAAGTTAAGGTTAGAAATAATAGTGAGTGGCTAAAAAAATTAACCTTTGAGGAGATCGTTAAATTAACACAACATTTTTCCTTGGGAGATTTTATCAGCAGGGAACTGATCAAAAAAAGATTAACTGAAAATAAAAAAATAGGATTACACGAAGTTTTATACCCAGTTATGCAAGGATACGATAGTTATTTTATGAACACCGATATTCAAGTTGGAGGAACAGATCAAACTTTTAATATGCAAACTGGTCGCACTTTGCAGAAAGATTTGAGAAACAAACAATCTTTTGTTTTATCAACTCCAATTCTGGAAGGAACAGACGGCAGAAAAATGAGTAAAAGCCTAGGAAACGCAGTCTGGTTGGAAGATTCTCCTGAAGATATTTTCGCAGGAATAATGGCCATTAATGATAATCTAATTATCCAGTATTTCACTCTTGTTACGAATATCCCAATGGAAGAAATTCAGCAAATCGAAAACGTTGTAAGTAAAGATCCCATGAAAGCAAAGAAAAAACTGGCATTTGAAATTACGAAAGAATTGCAAGGAGAAAAAAATGCTATGAATGCTCAGGAACATTTTGAAAAAACAGTACAGAACAAAGAGCTTCCAGCAGATATTCAGACATATCTTGCAGATCAAAATTTATCAATAATCGATCTTCTAATCAATTCAAAACTTGCAGAGAGCAAGTCTGATGCAAAAAGATTAATAGAACAAGGGGGAGTAAGTATGGATAACAAAATCATAAAAGATGCTAACGAGGTTATTGACTTAACAGGTGAACATTTGCTAAAAGTAGGAAAGAGAAAATTTCTCAAAGTAAAAAGTGCATGAAGGCAGGTAGTAAATTCTCAAAAACATATTCCTTAAAAGGGAAAAAAATAATTGACTTAAGATACGGAGAAAATCCTCATCAAAAAGCCTCTCTTTACATAACAGATCCAAACTCTCCAATGGCAAATCTAAAATTTCACGGTGGGAGAGGATCATCGTTAATCAATCTGACAGATGTAAACGCCGGGTTAGAGGTTGTTAGAATGTTTAAAGAACCTGCTGCAGTTGTAATAAAACACAACAGTCCATGCGGAATTGCATTAGGAGACACAGTTGCTCAAGCTCTTGAAAGAGCAATAGAAGCAGACTCTGAATCTGCATTTGGAGGAATTATTGTTATTA
>JAMCTK010000041.1 GCA_023381035.1 Patescibacteria group bacterium | reverse complement strand
AGGAAAAAGATTTATCTCAGGAATTTATTGCCCATCACTGGAGCAAAAGTCTGCCTTTCTTACATCTTCCACAAATTCAAGTAGTCCCTGACGATTTTGACATTCGCTCAGTTATGTTTGGAGCAGCCAAACAAATGGGATTTGAAGTTATGGCAGAATTCAAAAAAGAAACCTTAGAAGAGGTAAAAGAAATGGAAGGCGATGCTTTTGAAGAACACGTAGTATCAACAGAAAAAGAAGAGATAGGAACTATGAAAGAAGATGAAGCTGAAAAAGAGGAAATTAAGAAAAATGAACCAGAAGACGAAATAGAAGAGGTAGAAAATATGGCTGCTTTTGGTTTTATGCAAGAAGATGTTGGAAAAATAAAGCCGGAGAAACAAGAAATTCTTGAAAAAGTAGACACCCAAGACCGAGTCTTCCCAGCAGACGAAGAACTTGCCTTTGAAAAGGCAGATGAAACTTTTTCTCCTAGAAAAAGAGCGTCATCTCCTCTTGAGAGAATAAGCGCAATGCTCACATCTGTATTAGCAAAGATAAACATAAAAGGCTTGACTTCAAAAGGGCTGCCAGGTTTTAAGGGAAAAACAGTAATTATTCCTATTGCTTTAATAGTGCTCCTAATTGTTCTGGGTGCTTATTTTGCTTTCTCTAAAAAAGCAACAATAAACTTGACCCTCACTCCTAAAACTCAAGAACAATCCGAAGCAGTAACCTTTTCTCTTTCAGGAAATACTGATCCTGAAAACAGGCTAATTGCTGTTGAATCAACAAGTGATTCCCAAGACGGTTCAGTAACATTGTCCGCAACAGGCAAAAAGGAAACAGGAGAACCTGCCAAAGGCAATGTTACCTTCTACAGCCGTTTTACCGAAAGCAAAACAATTGCTGCAGGAACTGTAGTTTCTGCGAATAATCTAGACTTTACAACCGATAAAGAAGTTAAAATTGCTTCTGCTTCGGCAGACGCCAGCGCATCTCCATCTACAGCATCAGTTGCAGTAACTGCTAAGAAAATAGGTAAAGAATCAAATCTTCCTTCTGGAACTAAATTTAATGTTGCCAGTCTTTCAACTAGTGATATTATTGCCAAAAACGATAATGCTTTTTCGGGAGGCAGTAAAAAAGACATAACAATAGTTTCTAAGGATGACTATGAAAAACTTGAAGAAAAATTAATCAAGGATCTTGAGGAAAAAGCCAAGGATTCTATCTCTAAAAAAGTCTCGTCTGATAAAAATGTCTTGCCAGCTTTTATTGACACCACAGTAGAAGATAAAGAATTTAGCAAAAAGGTCAATGATGAAGCAAGTCAAGTGACTCTAAGTGGCACTGTTTCATATACAGGACTTCTATATACAAAAAAGGATCTCACAGATTTTACCAAATCACTTATTGCCTCTACTGCTAAAGATCTAAGTCTTGATGAGAAAAATCTAAAGGTCAACGTTACTAATGCCAAAAAGAAAAATGATAAACAAATCATCGCTGACTTAAAAATTACAGCCAAGCTTTTACCAAAAATAAACCAGGAAGATCTTATTGGCAAAATTAAAGGGCTGCCCATAAAAGAAGCAGAAGCTGAGCTAAGGCAAATAAACCAAATCGCGGATGTTAAAATCAGTATTTCTCCTCCTCTTCCCTTTATCTCCGGTAGTATGCCGACTTCTCCAGCCCAAATAATCTTTAAGGTAAGCAGTGATGAGTAAATACTATTACAGAAAGTCTAAATTCGGACTTAAAAAATTAAGTAAAATTGTTAGCATTATCGTTCTATTTTTTGGATTATGCATTGCTTTTTACGTATTCCTACCCCTTGTTTCTTGGCAAGTATATTTCGCACCCGTCTTTGCTCAACAGCAACTAACTTCTCCGATTCCCAAAACAACAATCGTAAATCAATCCACTCTTACCAGTCTTCTTTCCCAAGCCTCATCTCTTTTTTCAGGAGTTGATTATACAAACGCCGAAAATTGGTATCCACAAATTAAGGTTCAAAAAGAAAATCAAAAAATTTCCCGATATACACTTTCTATTCCTGAAATAGGAATCAAAGATGCTGAGGTTTCAACTACAAATAGCGACCTTTCGAAACAGTTGGTTAACTATGGAGGGACATCAGTCCCTCCGGAAAAAGGAAACACAGTTATCTTCGGACATTCAACCTTACCCCAACTTTACGACCCCAAAGATTATAAGACTGTTTTTACCAATCTTTATAAGCTTAAACAAGGGGACAAGATTTTCGTAAATGTTGCTCAAATTACTTACGAGTATAAAGTCATAAACATCACTGTTGTGGAAGCAAAAGATACTTCAGTGTTTGAGCAAAATTTTTCCGATAGCTTTTTATCGCTGGTAACCTGCACTCCTCCCGGAACCACATGGAAAAGGTTGATTATAAAAGCAAAACTTGAAAAAATATAACTATGGATCAAACATCTCTAAAACGTTTCTTAGTGCAAATTTGGCCGACTGTTTACAAAATAATTAATACTTTTTTTTATTTTGTTGTTTCAGTTATTAAGACAATTTTTTCCGTTGCTTACGACCAACTGAGGGGGAAATATTAGTGGATCAAAACGCAATTGCCCTTAACGCAATCCGGAAAAAACTGGTCGGCAAAAAACTTTCATACTCTGAAATTTACGCCATAATGGACCAAATTTCAGATGAAAAACTAGGGGCGGTTTTAACCACCTATTTTGCAGCTTCTGGATATACTAATGGGTTTTCCAATATTGAGCTTTACTACTTAACCAAAGCCATGGTGGAAACAGGCCAAAAACTGCATTTTAGAGGTATTGTAGCAGATAAACATTCAATTGGCGGGGTTCCAGGGACAAGAACTACTCCAATTGTGGTTGCAATTATTGCCGCAGCAGGGTTTAAAATTCCCAAAAGCTCATCCCGTGCAATTACTTCTCCCGACGGCACAGCAGACGATATGGAAGTTTTGGCTCCCGTTATCTTGCCAAAAGAAAAAATATATAAAGTTATTGAAAAAACTAACGGTTGTATTGTTTGGAACGGGACAATTGGCATGGCTCCTGCTGACGATGTTTTAATCCAAGTGGAAAAACCTCTCTTTTTTGAAAGCTATGATAAAGTTTTAGTTTCCATCATGGCTAAGAAAATTGCTTTTGGCTCCAATCATATTGTGATTGATCTTCCTTGGGGAAAAATGGTAAAAGTCCATACGGTCAAGGACGCTGAAATTGTTAAAGAAAAATTTAAATACTTGGCTAAAAAATTTAACGTTAAAATTAAGGTTTTAATTCATAAAACAGACGAGCCGGCGGGTCGAGGAATCGGACCAATTCTAGAAATGCGGGAAGCGCTAAGAGTTCTCCAACAAAAAAAGGAAAGAGCCACAGATCTGGAAGTTAGAAGTGTTAACCTCGCAGGAAACTTACTTGAACTATGCTTAAAGGATTCCCCTAAGAAGTTGCAAAGTGAAATTAAGAAAAGGTATGGGAATGGGTTTGGTTGGGCTACAAACATTTTATCCAGCGGAAAAGCTAATAAAAAGTTCATGGAAATAATTAGGGCTCAAGGAGGAAAAGGGAATGTAGACAGCGAAGATCTAAAACCCGGCAAATACAGCTATGAAGCAAAAGCAAAAAATACAGGAGTTGTAAAAGAATTAAATGTTAAAAACATAACTAGCGTAGCCAGAATTCTAGGCGCACCTGATGAAAAGGGAGCTGGAATATTTTTAAATAAAAAGATTGGCGAAAAAACAATAAAAGGTGACACTATCTATACTTTATATAGCGAAAATGTGTATAATCTAAAAGAGGGGACAGATTCGATTCTGAATTTTCCCATTGCAAATATAGTATGAAAAAATTATTAGTTTTAATAATTTTAATTGTATTTTTTTCTTCCATAACAATCCTCTGGTGGACAAATGGACTAAAAGCTGTAGATTCAAAGAACACCACTGCTAAGATTTTTGTCATTAAAAAAGGACAAGGAGTTAGAGAAATCGCTAATCAGCTTAAACAAGAAGGATTAATTAAAGATCCAATAGTCTTCTTCTTAAACACTAAAAGATTAGGTCTTGATAAACAGATTCAGGCAGGAGACTTTAGACTTAACCCAAGCATGAATTCAACTGAAATTGCTCAAAATCTTACCCATGGGATGTTGGATATCTGGGTTACTATTCCTGAAGGCAAAAGAGCCGAGGAAATTGCAGACGAGTTGCAGGAAAAAATCCCTACTTACCAAGAGGACTGGAGAAATGCTTTAGCTACAAATGAAGGGTATCTTTTCCCCGACACCTACTTAATTCCAAGGGATGCGAACATAGACATGATAGTTTCTTTAATGAAAAATAATTTTAATAAAAAATTTGATTCTGTTAAGGAAGGAAAAACTTCAAATCTTTCCGATGAAGATGTCGTTAAAGTAGCCTCACTAGTAGAAAGAGAAGCAAAGCATGATACTGATAGACCAATGGTAGCATCTGTAATAGAAAACAGGTTAGAAATTGGTATGGGACTGCAAATAGATGCAACAGTTCAATACTTATTGGGATACCAACCTCAAGCTAAAACTTGGTGGAAAAAAGAGCTTACTCTTGATGATCTTGCAATTAATTCTCCCTACAATACTTACAAAACAACAGGGCTACCACCAACACCTATTTCCAACCCTGGCCTTTCTGCCATTAGAGCTGCTTTAAATCCTTCTAAAACTAGCTATATTTATTACCTTTCTGACAAAAATGGGGTTAATCACTACGCTAAGACTCTGGCAGAACACAATGCAAACATTAAGAAGTACGGATTATAAGCTACTTTGATCTTCGGAAGAATCTTTTTTTAGACTTTTTAATAGGCTTTACCTCTTCAGGCCCATCTGTGGAATCATCATCTATTTCCTGCTCCTGAACATCTTCCTCTGCATTCTCTTCTTCTGCCTCAGATGTATACTCCTCAACAATATTTGTTAAATTATCAAGACCTTCTTCCGATATTAATTTTAGAATTTTTCTACCTTTTTTTGTTGCTAACAAAAAAACAACGGCTGCACCTATAATAAGACCAAACAAAAATCCATTCGCAAAACCATTACTATGATGCTGATTATTATTACTGTTCATGTTATTTTGAGTCTTGTTTCTTCTTTAGAAACTTGGCAAGTGAGGCTCCGGTTTTTAGACCCATTACAAGGGTGGACAAAGAAGAAATCGGCCCGCTTACGCTTTGGGTAATTTGTCCTGTGTCATCAAGTACCTTATTAGCTTTGGAAATTGTACTTTTAAAATCTCTAA
The DNA here is from genome assembly GCA_023381035.1 of Patescibacteria group bacterium. The sequence goes on along the minus strand of JAMCTK010000041.1, from coordinate 3,009 downwards.
GTATGAAAAAAACCTGAACTCCAAGAACCAAAAGAAGTATAGTGAGAATGATTATTACTATAAATAACGCAATTTGGGCAGGATCTGTCATATACACTAATATGACTTAAATCGCTTTTTCTGTCAACCCTTAGATGTATCCAATATTGTCGACAAAAACTCTATATGTAGGGATTATTCTAAGCCTAGTTTTATTTCGACAGTTCTTTTTTCTATTGATTGTCTTCCGTACCTATTTGTTGACTTTATAGTGATAGTAGACTTTCCTGGAAAAAGACTCATCACCTTCCTGAATTCACCGTTTGTGTTTACTGAAACTGGAAACTTATCAACATATACAGTTGCGTTGGGATCAGTCTTACCAAGAACGACAACTCTGGAAGAATAAATGACGGAGTTGTTTGCAGGAGAAGATATATAGAGTTCAGGATTAAAAATTGCAAATCTATATTGGTAAACAATAAAAGCAGCTAAGGCAACAAAAACCAGAAGGACTAAAATTACTGTTTGTTTTGCTCTAAATCTGGATGGAATATATCCCTGATCTTTTGTCATGCCCTGCGGTAGTACGCGAATATATTTTTCTTCGTCAAACTCTCTTCTGAAAAGGGCAAGAATCTCTTTTTCCGCAAGTCCTAAGAAGCGGGCATAATTTCTGACAAAACCTTGAGCGTAAGCTGCGGAAGGAAGCTTATTATATTCACCTTTCTCTATCGCTGCTAAGAAAGACTGTCTGATTTTAGTTTGACTTGAAACGTCTTCTAGGGATAAATCTTTTTTTACCCTTTCTTCTTGAAGTCTTTGCCCGACTCTAATCATAATTTTATTCGTTTTGGTTTATAGTTGCTAAGAATTCGTCGGCATTTTTTACCAACACGTCGCGCGGTTTTGACCCTTCGGCTGGCCCTACAATTCCTTCTGATTCAAGTTGATCAAGAATCCTAGCCGCTCTTGAATACCCAACTGATAATCTTCTTTGTAAAAGCGAAGCAGATGCTTTATCATGATCGCAGATAACTCTGATCGCATCTTCAAAAAACTGATCTCTTCCGTCACTACCACTGCTTGAGACCCCTGAACCTTTTTTAATCGGAAGTGGCATGGATGTAACTTCTTCTGTGTATTCAACCGGGAAGTTTTTAGCCTTAAGAAAATCAACTAAACTTTTAACTTCTTTTTCTGCCACAAAAGCACCTTGAATACGGGTTGGTTTTGCTTGATCCGGAGGAACAAAGAGCATATCTCCACGACCGAGAAGTTTTTCTGCTCCAGGAGTATCCAGAATTACACGTGAATCAATCATCGATGACACATTGAAAGCAATTCTGCAAGGAATGTTTGCCTTAATAAGACCTGTTATGACATCAACCGATGGTCTTTGAGTAGCAACAACCAAGTGAATTCCTGTTGCACGTGCCATCTGGGCAAGTCTTGCAATAGCATCTTCCACCGCAACTGGAGCATAAGACATAAGGTCTGCCAACTCGTCAACAAAGATAACTATATAAGGCAAAGCTTGAAATCCGGAGAGCTCATTAAAACCTTCTATGTTCCTAACGCTATTTTCCGCAAAAAGCTTATACCTGCGATCCATTTCGCCAATAGCCCAGTTGAGAGCCGAAAGAATTTTTTCCACTTCGACTATTACAGGGGTCATAAGATGTGGGATTCCATTGTAACCGGTAAGCTCAACTCTCTTAGGATCAATTAAAATCATTCTTAATTCGTCAGGAGACGCTCTGAAGAGAAGAGACGAAATAAAAGCATTCATCATAACCGATTTTCCAGATCCTGTTGTACCGGCAATAAGAACATGGGGCATCTTGGCAATGTCGGCAACAACAGGCTCTCCTGAAACATCGAGTCCCAAAGAAACTGCAAGTTTTGATTTCTTTTTACGCATAACTTCAGATGAGAGCATTGTACGTAACGGCACTACCTCTAAGCCTCTGTTTGGAATCTCTATTCCCACCAAGTTTCTACCTGGAATTGGAGCTTCAATTCTAATTTGCCCAGTTGGCGCTTCTGTTGCTAAAGCGAGATCGTTAGAAAGAGATGTAATTTTGGAAACTTTTGTTCCTAAGGCTATCTCTAAAGCATATTGCGTTACAGCAGGTCCAAGATTGACTTCCACAACCTTAGCACCGATCCCAAAACTTTCTAAGGTTTTTTCAATAGTATTGGCAATCTTTTTAATATCCCCTCTATCGGCTTTCTGAGCTGAAGCTTCAGATAACAGGGAGAGTGGGGGATATTCCCAAATAAGATTTTTCCCAAGAGTATTTTGAACAAGCTTATCTGTCATTAAAGGAGTTTCCTTCTTAACAGCATCTGTAGAACGCTCCATAATAGACATCTCCTTTTGTGATAATGGCGTTGATTTTTGCATTCCCTTAATAGTCATTGCTTTGTCTTTTAAGCTTCCTATTTGTGGCTTTTTGAAATAATTTACAACAAAAGATGGAATGAGTTTTCTTAAAAGATGACCTAAGTAACTAATGAAGTCAAAAACCTGATCAACAGAGGTATCAAAAAGCACTATTATGCCAACCAAAACTCCAAACAAATATAAAACGTACGCTCCGATATTGGTAATTACATCTGCAACTAATTGAAAGAGTGATTGTCCCAAGACTCCGTTTTTTGAAAAAGCGGAGACAGAAAGAAAAATCAACAAAAATCCAGCAGAAACATTAGCTTTGGAAAGAAAGAATTTCAACCTCAAGAGCAAAAACCCTAAAAGCACAAGTAAGATGGGAAAAAGATATGCGCTAATACCAAAATATATCTTTAAAAGGTTGTTAATTTCTATAAATGAATCTCCGCTTTTTGTAAAAGATAAGGCAGAAATTACTCCACAAAGAATTAGCCCAAATGAAAATATGGAATAGACTGTTTCTTTTTTGAGCTTTAATTTTAATTTAGGATGTCTTTTGCGATATCCTCGTCTCTTAGCCATAAAATTATTATATAAACTTATTTCTCACACCACAAGCTCTCATTGTTCCA
>JAMCTK010000040.1 GCA_023381035.1 Patescibacteria group bacterium | reverse complement strand
AGACAAGATGATAGAAACGTCTTCCAAAAAATAGTTGGATTTATAATGGGGATTTTTGGGAAAAATCCAGGAGCTCCAAGTGGATCTAGTCAACGCGAAAATGGACAAGGCGGAGGTTCTCGAGGACCAATGCCGGAAGGTGCAGTAGGTCCGGGAGGATGCAAGTCTCAATCAGAATGCGATGCCTACTGCGATAAACCAGAACATCGGGAAGAATGTTCTAAATTTACCCCACCAGATAATAACAATAGATGAAAAAGAAAAGTAAATCCAAATCACAAAAAGGGTTTTTGTCTTTAAAATGGTTCCTTTCTTGGAGAGTTATCTTTGTTCCGATTGGAATTTTTGCCCTCATCTTTATCTCTCAAGTTATTTATCACGCAGCAAGTAGATTTCTTTGGTCTAAAGAAATAGGTAATAAAACTATTTTTCATTACGGAGAGCTTCCTGCCTGTGGAGATAAAAAGATTTTTTTTACAGTTTCGCCAATTAAGGACGGGCTCTACAGCAATATTGTGCCTTTAGGGAATTTTGGCGCCACGGGCGGCCACGTGATTCCTACGAAGCATATTTACTTTATTAGTGCGGCCAAAAACACCAACGAGCAAGCTCTAACTGATATTTATGCGCCGGGTGATTTGTACATTACTACTATTGAAGAGTGGCATAATTTGACTAAAAATCTCAAAGAATACTTTGTTTATACCTCTCCTTGTCAGGATGTGGAAGTTAATTTTTATCAATCAGCCAGGTAAGGTCCAAAGCTTGCGGAGGTATTTAACAAAAAGACCAATTGTGATTGGCAGCGCTCAGAACAAACCGGACTTATTTCTTATCAGCACTGTGGAAAAATTATCAGCGGAGTTTCGGTCAAGGCAGGTGAAATTATGGGTAGAGCCACTCCGGCCGGAAAAGGCATCAGGCAGTTTTTTGATTTTGAAATGTCAGATCACCGGACTACGGCATTGCAATTTGCTAACCCAAAACGGTTTGAAGGCGGCTTTGACTTTAAACATATTGTCTGTCCGTTAGATTACTTTACCCCTGAACTTAAACAGAAATTTTTATCCCAAATGGCTGATTATTTTGATCCTAGTTTAAAAAGAACTGCCCAACCTCTTTGTGGAGAGTACATGCAAGATGTGCCGAAAACTGCCCAAGGCGTTTGGTTTAAAAACAAATCCGATACTGCAGATCATGGGGAAAATAGGGCAATAACCTTAGCTCACCACAATGTTTTGGCTCAAAAAGGAATTTTTTCTATCGGTACCCAAGCTGTTTCTACGATTGAACCAGGAGAATATCCGTTTGATCCGCGCCCTTCCGGTTTAGTTAACCGTGATTTCAAAGATATTACTGCAGATGGAAAAGTTTATTGCTTTGAACCAACGGGTCTAACCGGTACTTACAATTACCCATTTAGAATTATTCTTCAGATGACATCACCAACAAAACTTAAAATTGAGGGGCAAAAAAATCAAGGTTGCGGTACTGGTCCCTGGCAATTTGATTCAAATCCTATAGAGTTTGAAAGATAAATATTACTTCCAACTTCTTCAATATTTACCCTTTTTATTACTTATTTTTTATTTGCATCTTACAAAAAATACCTATACTAAAAAGGCTTAAAAAAGGAGGTGGATCATATGACAAACGGAGATCAAGGTGGTGCTGATATGCTTGGACCTTACCTGGCTGATCTTAATTTTCCTGTGACCAAGGAAGAGATCATAAATCATGCAAAAGAGATGGAGGCTTCAGAGCGAGTTATTGAGCTGCTTCAGAAGTTACCAGATAAGGAGTATAATGCGGCTGATGAGATAACTGACGCAGTTAGTGAGGAATGATACTTCACTGTTTCTAATAGTGAGTTTTTAAAAAACTGCTATATGTAAATCAGTTAGTTATTTTTCTTTGTTAGGAAAGAAAGTTGTAAAATTTTCGCTAATTCTCCAATCTGCATCCAGAGAAACGCCCATCCCCAGGCAATCAAAACCCAAAAAATTGAAATCTTTGCAGGCATAAATACTCCGGTTAGGGCAAAAAGACTTGCGATAAGCTGTGTTCCGGTTGTAGCTATAATAACTTCCTTGCTAGGCAAAAATTTGAACCATCTTTCTTTTGTCCTCACAACATAAATCAAAAGATGTCCGGAAATTGTCAGTTTCAAAAAGTAAATCGTTTGAATCATATTCCAAGCAATGTTTAACTTTACTAAAATAAAAAATAAGATCAAACTATTTGCTATCCCAACAGCCCCAAAAATAGAGCTTAATAAAAACCTTTCCTTCACATTAATTTCAGCCGGATGATTTGCCGTTTTCACTCTGTCAAAAGCAAGGGAAATAATCGGAATATCATTAAGAAGCGCAATAAGAATAAGCTGGAGTGGAGTTAACGGGTAAATTCTGTAAATGATTCCAAGTATTACGATGGTGATAATCAGGCGATAACTTTCCGAAATACGGTATAGAGAATAGGTATATAATCTTGCAAAAATCTTTCTGCTTTCTATAATTGCGTCTTTAATAACGCTAATCCCATTTGAGAGCAAGATAATATCTGCCGTTGCTTTAAGCGCCGTAACGGCATTTTTTACGGCAATGCCGACATTTGCCACTTTAACTGCCGGCAGATCGTTAATTCCATCTCCGTTTGAGGCAACCACAAAAAAGTCTTTGGCTTTTTGGACGAGTTTGAATTTATCTTCAGGTAATATTTCTGCAAAGGCTCCTGTTTCTATATAAAAATTCTTATGCATTGTTTTCCAATCCATCGCATCAAGTTCAGACTTAGTTACAACTTTTCCATCATCTAAAGATAATTGGCTTGCAATTTGAGAGGCAATTGCCTGGTTGTCTCCTGTTACCATAGAGACATTTATCCCATTATCTTCCAAAAATTGAACCACAGATTTTGCGTCTGTTCGAAGGGTATCAGAGAGAGCCAATAGGCCGACCATTTTCATCTTTTCTTTTTCTTCTTTGCTGTGGTTTATGGCAACGGCAATTGTTCGGTAACCGTTCTTGGCAAGAGTATCAACTTCACGGTTAAATTTTTCTTTTATCTCTTTGTTTAAGTCGCAAAGTTTTTCAATTATTTGCGGCGCACCGGATGAAATTGTTAAGTCTTTCCCGCTGTTTTCTATGGTAATTGTGCTTCGTTTTCTCTCTGAATCCGCAGGAATAAAATCAATTTTCTTATACTCCGGGAGAGCAATTTGAAGGGATTTAGTTTTTTCAATAATTGCTTTATCAATTGGGTTTTCACTATCTGATAGGGAACAAATTGAGGCGTATTTTATGACATCTTCATGAGTAAATCCATTATAAGCATAAACATCCTGAACTGTAATTCTGTTTTGTGTAAGCGTCCCTGTTTTATCCGTCAAAAGCAGGTTGACATTAGATAAATCTTCCAAGGCGGAAAGCCGCCTCACAATAACATTTTTCTTTGCCAAATCCAAAACACCAAATTCAATAATTAGAGTCATAACAGTTGGAAGACTAACTGGTATTCCAGCAATAATCAAGCTTAAATCAAGCGTTAAAAGTTCAAGAAGAGGGGCTTTTTGCAAAATAAAAATAGTACTTAAAATGACAACCGAAATTAAGCTTAAAACAGTCAGAAATTTAGAAATATTAACAATATCTTTTTCAAGCAAACTTTTCCTTCTAACTCTTTCAACGGAAAAAAGTGTCTTGCCAAAATTTGTATTTTTCCCCGTAGCTGTTACTTTTATTATTGTAATGCCAGTAACCAAAAAAGAGCCAGAGAAAACCCTATCGTTTAAATTTTTATCTTTCGGTAGGGACTCTCCTGTGAGCGCCGACTCATTTATTGCCACGTGGTTTGCTTCAATAATTTCTCCATCGGCAGGAACAATTTCACCTGCCGAAAGTTGAACAACATCTCCATTAACAAGAACTTTAGAATCAACAAATTGCCAGACATTGTCTCGGAAAACCTTAATTTTTTGCGTCAGGTGTTCATTTAATTTTTTTATTGCATTGTCCGCCTTATTTTCCTGCCACAGAGCGATTAAGACATTTAGAAAAAGTAAAAAAAGGATAAAATAACCGTCAAATATTTTATTTGCAAAAAATGATAAAAAGGCCGCCGCCAAAAGCATAAGGGAAATCGGAGAAAGTATTTTGTTTGCTATTTTCTTAAACAAAGAATCTTTTTTATCCGCGATCAAATTAAAACCATCTTTTTTAAGTAAATCAGCAGCTTGAGTTGAGGATAAACCAGGATAATTCATTTTTATCAATAAAGCTTAATTTATAGTATAGCAAATCATTAAATTTAATTTTATCCAACAAAATACTCCCCGAATAGAGGAGTATTTTGTTATCTCTCTGCCTGTTATGATTTGGGTGTTGGTGTTGGCGTTGTTGTCGATTTATTATTAAACCATCCCTTGTGCATACCTCTAAACCTGCCCATACCAAAACCTGGCATAACATACGCTGGGTCAATCCCCTGGCTTTTTGCCCATGAATTTATCTCATCTTGCTCTTTCTGGAATTGCTGCTTTCTTTGCTCAGGCGTCAGATTCTTAAAAGAGTTAGGAGAATACTCATTTTTTAATTTTGCTTGCTCATCAAGAATAGCCTTTTTTTGCGCATCGGTTATTTTCCCTTGTTGAACAAGTGTGTTCAGCCTGTTTTCCTCTTTCTGTTGTATATTTTGTTGCATTTTTTGTCTTTGCTGATTTCTATAATTATCAACAACAGATTGTACTTGAGATTGGTCGAGGCCAAACTTCTGGGCAATTGCTTGTACTAATCCTGAAAGCGGAGTATTGTTTGTTTGTGCATGCGCTTGCATCGACACAAGAGCACCACCAACCCCTAGGACTACAACTGCTAGTACAGGAAGAATTATTTTCTTTTTAAGCATATTAAATAATCACCTCCTCTCATTAGATTAGGCGTACATATTAGCGAAGTTTTCTGAAAAAAAGCTTAAGCCACAAAATAAAATAGAGAACAGCGTTTGAAGAGTTTACATCGTTTAAAAATAGAAACGAATTATTCTAAATGTGATTTAAAGAAATCAACAATGGTGTTAACTGTTATTTAGCAAAAAGAGCTTCGGCGTTTTGGTAGGCATATTTTTCCTGCAAGTCTTTTGGCAGACGGGCGATGAAAGCCCGGGCAAATTCCTCATAAAGTTGGGAAATTTGCTCGCTGTAGTGCCAGCCTACAAAACGGTCGGTACCCCACATAAAGCGGGTTGGGTATTTTTCCATCAGCGGTTGCCAGATACTTAATTGTTCATTTATGTTTTTGTTAAAATCCCGCTTAAAATCGCTGACAAATTGATTCTCTGTATCAATTACCAAGCCTCCCTGGTAGGCATAAAGGGTGGCGGAATCGATGGAAAAGTAGATATTCGGATAATCTGCCATCAGCTTATCCAAAGCAGTCATATCACTGGATAATTGATACCCGTGGACCATAAATTTGACGTTGGGGTAGGTTTTAAGAACATTAATGACATTGGGGACCTCGTTCATATCCGGGTGGAACATAACCGGGATGTGGTACTTATCAGCCACTTTGTAAATAGCCATCAAACTTGGGTCATCAGGTTTAGGTGAGCCTGGGTTGTAAAGGGCAATTTCCCCAAAACCATCAAAAATGCCTGGATTTGCAGCTAAAAGGGCATCAACTTTGGCAGCATCAAAACCCGGCGTCTCCAGGAAAAGATGCAACCGGTTGCCAACCTGCTGTTTTAAATTAGCGGCGTTGGCCATTTTTTTGTTTTGATAAAAAAAGTCCGGAAGAAAAGGAAAAGTAGAGGAGGTGTAAAAGGCAACCGCACTTTCAGTCTTCTCCTCGTCAAAATGACAAAGAATC
>JAMCTK010000039.1 GCA_023381035.1 Patescibacteria group bacterium | reverse complement strand
TCCACTTTTTAATGTTTCATGGCCAATTTTTATTTATTGGTTAGCAGGACTTGCTTCGTTAATTTTTTCCCTCATATTCATAGGCCCATATCTTGCAAATTTCTTTCCCAAGGTAGCAATTTTGTCTTATGTACGCAGAATTGAATACATTGTTCTTTTCTTTATAACAATTTCCACAATTAAGAGCTTAAAAGATCTAAAAGACTATTTAATTATTCTTTCTATTACAATTCTTGGATTTTCAATCTATGGAGCTGGACAGCATTTTTATCTTAATCTTTGGAATACTTTTCCGGCTTTTTTCGAGCGTTTTTCTTTTTGTTTTCCTTCATTTCAAACCGGTAATGAAGAGTTTGCAAAAGGGACTCCTTTATGTCTTCCTGAAGGAGCGCGGGTTACATCCACTTTCGCTGGGCATTATGACTTGTCTGCTTATCTTGTATTAATTATTCCGATTTTGATTGGAATTTTCTTCACTTTGAAGAAATCCATAACAGGAAAGTTACTTTTTTCACTAGCTATTCTATCGATCATTATTTTAATTTTTACCTCTTCCAGGAATGCTTTTTTTGCTTATTTAGGCGGACTTTCTTTTAGTTTAGTCCTTTTAAAAAAGAAAAAATACATAGTTCCGTTTATTGTCTTAAGCATAGTCTTAATGTTGATTTTTAGCGGGTCTATGGCTAAACGTTTTGCTCAGACGTTAAGATTTGTATCTGTTGTTACAAATAATCAGGGTCAGGTTGTCGGGCAAGCAGATTTATCTGATGAGCTAAAAAGAAAGCTGGCAAAGGATAAGCTTATTTTAGAAAATATTCCTACTCAAAACCTACCGGAAGGATCAGGTTATATTGGACTTCCGCAAACAGGTCTTCAAGTCTCAACGACCAGCGCTTTAGTTAGAAAAGGATTGTCCATTGAGGAAGCGAGAAGGTTAAAGCTGGAAAACGGAGGAGTAGAGATTACCAGTGTTTCCGGAACATTTTTAGTTAAAAAAGTTCTGGTTTATGATATTTCTCTTACAACACGTTTTCAGGCAGAGTGGCCAAATGCTTGGAGAGCTTTCTTAAGAAATCCTGTTTTTGGAAGTGGATTTTCCACAATTACACTCGCAACGGACAATGATTATTTGAGAATGCTGGGAGAAACCGGTGCTTTTGGTTTTTCTTCTTTCATGCTTATCTTTATTGTTTTTGGTTTAATCTTAAAAGAGGCTCTTCCGAAAGTGAGTTCTCCTTTAGCAAAGGGCTATCTGCTGGGAATAGCGGGGGGAGTATTTGGTCTTTTTCTGAATGCTTTCTTAATTGACGTTTTTGAGGCATCTAAAGTAGCAGAAACGCTATGGATTTTACTTGGTATTGCTATGGGCGTAATACTTTTGTATAAAGATAAATTTAGTTTAGGAAAAAGCCTTAAGAAAATATTTACTTCACATACCTTTGTAATGATTTATTTAGCTATAGTCGCGTTAACTCTTTTTGGTCCGTCAATTGGTGCATTTTTTGTAGGAGATGATTTTTCCTGGCTTAGATGGGCTGCAAATTCAACGATCCAGGATTTACCAAGATACTTTATTAATTCCGATGGTTTTTTCTACAGACCCATTACTAAAACCGTTGTCTTTTTCTTATGGAGTCTTTTCTCTTTCCAACCGTATGGGTATCACTTATTTTCGCTACTTCTTCACTTACTGATTGGATTTGCCATCTACAAAGTTTCATTTAAACTTTTTAATAGGAAGCTGATTGCTTTTGCATCATCACTAATATTTCTTATTTTACCTGCACAAGGAGAAACAATTTATTGGTTCTCTGCAATCTCAGTACTTCTTGCTTCATTTTTTATTGTTTACGGATTACTTGCTTTAGTGAAATTTAGAGAATCAAAATCTCTTATTTTTTACATATTAGCTTTCACTCTTTATTTACTGGCGCTTGGATCCTATGAAATGGGAATTATTTTTCCCTTATTAATGATTGCGGTTGATGTGTTCATGAGAGCAAAAAAGGACAAGAAATTTTATTGGTCATATATCCCCTTTGTTATGATGATTCCTTTGTATTACATCATTAGGCAAGTCAGTAATACTGTTTCGGTTGGAGGAGATTATTCCTACAATTTGATTCATCTTCCTCAAAACATAATAGGAAATTTCATGGGTTATTTCGGGGTTTTTATTTTCGGAGAAAGATTTTTTGCAATTTATGATTACGCAAGGTTAATACTAAGACAGAATACTAACATGGTTTTGATATTCGCACTTTTCTTCTTGGCTATTTTTATAATTTTTGCATATTTAAATGTTAATAACTTTAAAAAATTACTGAAGGATAAAAACGGTAGAGTTCTAATATTTTCATTGATTTTTTCTTTTGTTTCCCTTCTTCCTTTCTTAGGTCTTGGAAACATCTCGGAAAGATATGGATATTTGTCTTCTGTTGGGTACGTATTTTCCCTAACAGTATTGATTGCTTGGATTTCAGGATTTGTAAGCAGGACGTTTAAAAACAAAAATTATCAAGAATATGCAGTGATCTTGTTGATAATACTGCTTGGAATTTTTTACTGGACACAGCAAATAGCAATTCGTAATCAGTGGATGAAAAACGGAAAAATTACAAATAGAACTCTTGCTTACTTAAGAATATACCATGAAGATATTAAGAAAAACTCTACTATGTATTTTGCAAATATTCCAACAAAACAGGGGCAAAGTTGGATATTTCCTGTCGGGCTTGAAGATGGAGTTTGGTTTGTTTATAGAGATCCTACTTTAAAGATAGTTAAGCTTAGGGATGAAACTGAAGCAAGAAGAGTCAGAAAAGATTTGACAGCCGCTAAGAAAGTAAATAGCTACGTATTTTATTTTGATAGGAATGGAAAATTTGAAGAAGTAAAATAATGAAAAAAAATTCACTTCTAATCCTAGGATTAATCCTCGTTTTAGCGTTTACGGTTAGGTTATATAGATTTAATAGTCCAATTGCTGATTGGCATTCCTGGAGGCAAGCAGATACGTCTTCTGTCTCCAGAATTTTTGCAGAGGAAGGATTTAATCTTTTGTATCCACGGTTTATGGATTTATCTAATGTTCCATCAGGTAAGGATAATCCGCTTGGTTACAGATTTGTTGAGTTTCCAATTTATAATTTTTTCCAAGCAGGGCTTTTTAAATATATTGGAATATTTACTCTGGAAGAGTGGGGAAGGCTGGTTTCTATTTTTGCCTCTTTAGCATCAATTACTTTTGTATATTTAATTTTAAAAAATAGAGGCTATTGGTTTTCAGGCATTATTGCGGCTTTTCTTTATGCCACTCTTCCTTTTTCAGTGTATTATGGAAGAACAATTCTTCCTGATCAGACAATGGTAGCAGCAATTCTTGGAGGAACGTACTTTTTTCAAGTCTGGATTGGAAAGAAGAAATTATCGATTTTAAATTATCAATTTTGGACTTCTTTAATTCTTACAGCTTGTGCTTTCCTGTTAAAACCTTATGCGTTGTTTTTTACGCTGCCAATAATATATCTTTGCTTTGAAAAGTTTGGACTAGAAACATTTAAAAAGTGGAAACTATGGCTTTTTTTAATTATCTCCGTTGTTCCACTTGCACTTTGGAGAAATTGGATGCAGCAATTTTCTGAGGGAATTCCGGTAAGTGATTGGCTTTTTAATGGTGGGGGGATAAGATTTAGACCGGCATTTTTTAGATGGATGTTTTTTGAAAGACTAACAAAATTAATACTTGGTTATTTTGGAGTCATATTTCTTGCTTTGCCCTTTATTATGCGAATTAAAAAAAATGACCTTTTATTTTCCTTATCTTTTGTTGCCTCGTCGCTTCTTTATGTTTTCGTAATTGCGAGAGGAAATATTCAACACGATTATTATCAGATACTAATAATTCCGTCACTAGTTATCTTTTTGGGTATGGGAATGGGACAACTTTTAACAAAGTTAATAAGCAAAAAAAGATACCTAATCTTAACAGCGTTGTTAATTCCGGTTATATTAATGTACTTTTTTAGCTGGAATCAAGTTAAAGACTATTTTAATATTAATAATCAGGCGATTATTACTGCCGGAAAAGCAACAGATGAACTAACTCCGAAAAATGCAAAAGTAATCGCGAGTTATAACGGTGACACTTCGTTTTTATATCAGACAAAGAGAAAGGGTTGGGCAAGCATGGAAAAACCGCTTCCCGAGATGGCAAGAATAGGTGCTGGATATTTAATTTTGGTAAATCCAAAGAAAGAGGATTATGGGATTGGTAAGGAGTATAAAATTATTAAGGCAACAAAAGACTATATTATCTTTAATTTAAATCAAAGACCATGAAAATACTTTTAGTTTCGTCTTATCTTCCTTATCCTCTTTTTTCCGGAGGACAAGTGCGTTTATACAACATCATTAAACATTTGAGTAAAAATCATGAGATAACTTTAATTTGTGAAAAAAGAAGTAATCAAACTCAAGACGATATTCACGAGATGGAGAAATTTTGCAAAAAAGTCATAACCGTTGAAAGAAAAAAACAGTGGAGCTACTCAAACATTTTGAAAACAGGTTTTTCTACCAACCCATTTTTAATTACTGGACATAGCCATTTGGAGATGAGAAAAAAAATACAAAAAGAACTTGCTGAAAATAAATATGATCTTATACATGTTGAAACATTTTATGTTATGCAGAATTTGCCTTCCACAACTTTACCTGTAGTTTTAGTAGAGCATAATATCGAGTATCTGGTTTACAAAAGATATGCAGACAATGCTTCATTTCTATTCAAACCGCTTCTTTATGCTGATGTTTTAAAACTAAAAAGGAAAGAAAAAGAATCTTGGAAAAAAGCAACTAAAGTTATCGCTGTTTCTGAGCAGGAAAGAAAACTAATGACCAGGAAAGACATTGTTGTTGTTCCGAATGGGGTTGATACGGAAAAATTTGAGAGCAATACGATTGAAACTAGCAGAGAAGTTAAGCTTTTATATCTTGGTGATTTTAGATGGATGACAAACACAATCGCGGCAAAATGGTTGCTAACAGATATATGGCCGAAAATTAAATCGGAAATTAAAAACCAAAAACCAGGAATAGAAGTAAAATTAAAAGTTGTTGGAAGAAAAATTCCAGAGAAGATTAAAGCTTTGGGTGGAGAAAATGTAACTTTTGATGAAAAAGCAGCAGACACACAAAAAATTTACCAAGATGCAGATATTTTAGTTGCTCCTATTAGGGTTGGCGGAGGAACAAGTTTTAAGATTCTGGAAGCAATGGCTACGGGCGTTGCTGTTGTAACAACAAGCCTGGGAATAGAAGGCATTAATGCAGAAGAAGGAAAAGAATTCCTGCTGGGAAACAATACAAATGAAATTGTTGTAAATGTATGTAAGTTAATAAAAGATACTAATCTTAGAAAAGAAATTACAAGAAATGCGAGAATTCTCATGGAGGAAAAATATGATTGGAAAAAAATTGTCCGGATGCTAGAATCAGTTTATAGCTCTGTTATATGAAGGATCTTTCAATAGTAATTATATCTTACAACACTAAAGATCTTACAGGTGAATGCGTGGAATCAATTAAGAAAAATGTTTCTGCAAAAATTAGCTATGAGATCATAGTTGTTGATAATGATTCCAAGGATGGATCAGTAGATTTTTTAAAAAATAAATTTCCTGATGTTTTAGTAATTGCAAGCAAGGAAAATCTTGGGTTTTCTAAGGCAAATAATGTTGGAATTAAAAAATCAGTTGGTAGATACGTTCTTTGTCTGAATTCAGATACGGTTGTTTACCCTGGAGTCTTAGAATATATGATTAATTTCATGGATAAGAACAAAGAGGTAGGGGCATCAACCTGTGAATTAGAAACGCCAAACGGTGAGATAGACGATGCGTCCCACAGAGGATTCCCAACCCCCTGGAATGCGCTTACACATTTTTCCGGTCTTTCTAAAATTTTTCCCCATTCCAAGCTTTTTTCCGGTTATTGGCAGGGATGGAAAGATCTTACCAAGATTCACGAAATAGATGTTCTGGCAGGAGCTTTTATGTTAATAAGAAGAGAGGCTGGAGAAGAAGCAGGATGGTGGGATGAAGATTATTTTTTCTATGGAGAAGATGTTGATTTTTGCTACCAGCTAAAACAAAAAGGTTGGAAGATTTACTACGTACCGACCGTAAAAATCCTGCATTATAAAGGTGCGTCGGGTGGAATAAAAAAGGTTTCTCAAAATATTACAACTGCCACTAAAGAAACAAAAAAAAGAGTTACTAAATCAAGATTTAATGCAATGAGGATTTTTTACAGAAAAAATTATGTCAATAAATATCCTAAGGCTTTAACTTGGCTTGTAATGCAGGGAATTAACTTTAGGGAAAAAATGACTTCGATTTAGCTTCTTTGTTCTGCTATAATTCAGATATGAAAATCGGCATAGACGCAAGGTTATGGGCTCAATCAGGAGTTGGAAGATACACTCGAAATCTTGTGAGCCAACTTGCAAACATAGACAAGGAGAATCAATATGTATTGTTTATGCATGATAAGGATGCCCAAGACTTTAAGTCTCAGAATTCAAACTTCAAAGTCACCAAGACTGATATAAATTGGCATTCAATTAAAGAGCAGACAGAATTCCCTAAAATGCTTGAGAAGGAAAAGCTTGATTTAGTTCATTTTCCCTATTTTTCCGTCCCCATTTTCTACAATAAGCCATTTGTTGTAACTGTTCATGATCTTATAATTGATCATTTCCCAACCGGAAAAGCTTCTACCAGGAATATCATCTATTACCGTCTTAAAAGACTGGGATATAGAATTGCCCTTAGACAAAGTATTAACAAAGCAAAAAAAATCATCACTGTTTCTAACGCTACTAAAGAAGAAATTAAGGATCATTACAAGGTAAATCCCAATAAGATTGAAGTAATATATGAAGGTACTGATTTTAAATCAAAAATAAAATATCAAAAATCAAAGATTAAGGGAGATTATCTTCTATACGTCGGAAATGCTTATCCTCACAAGAATTTAGAAGGATTGATAAGAGCATTTAGTAGTTTTAGAAAAGACGATATAAAGCTTGTTTTAGTAGGTAAGAACGACTTTTTTTATAAAAGATTGATGAAAGACTGTAAAAACAAAAATATAATTTTTGCAGGTGAAGTTAGTGATGCGGAATTATCAACCCTATACAAAAATGCACTAGCTCTTGTTTCCGCGTCGCTTATGGAAGGATTTGGTTTGCCAGCATTAGAAGCAATGACAAACAAGTGTTTGGTTGTCTGTTCAGATATTCCTTCATTTAGAGAGATAACAAAAGGACAGGCTATATTTTTTAATCCCAATAATCCCGATGAAATATACAAAAAATTAAAGTATGTTAAAGAAAATTACCCAGAATTCGAAAAGATTAGGGGTAAAGCATATGATGAGTCAAAAAAGTATTCATGGAAAAAAATGGCTAAAAATACTCTCAGAATTTATCAGTCAGTGAATCAAAACCTATGAAAGTTGCACTAGTATATGATCGTGTAAATAAATGGGGGGGTGCGGAAAGAGTGCTGCTGGCACTAAATAAAATGTTTCCAGATGCGCCACTTTATACTTCAGTTTATAACCCGAAAGGGGCGAAGTGGGCAAAGAGATTTAAGGTAAAACACTCTTTTTTGCAAAAATTTCCAAATGCTCGAAAATCCCATGAATTTTATGCTCCACTAATGCCTCTTGTTTTTGAGACATTTGATTTCGACGATTATGACATTGTAATTTCCGTATCAAGTGAAGCTGCAAAAGGGGTAATAACTAGTCCATACACAATTCATATATGTTATTGTTTGACTCCGACTAGATATCTTTGGAGTGGGTATAATGAATACTTCAAGAATTCTTTTTTAAAAGTTATTTCCAAACCAATGGTTAAATATCTAAGAAAATGGGAGATAGCAGCGTCTAAAAGACCAGATATTTTTATCGCAATTTCAACTGAGGTTCAAAACAGAATAGCAGATTTCTATAACAGGACTTCTGAAATAATCCACCCTCCATTGTTTTTAGCCAGTTCTCTTTTTAAGCCGGAGAAAATTTCAAATTCGGATAAAGATGGTTTTTTTCTGGTCGTATCAAGATTAATTCCTTATAAAAAAATTGATTTAGCAATAAAAGCCTGTAATGAATTATCTCTCCCTCTTAAGATTGTAGGGATTGGTTCTCAAGGAAAAAGTTTGCGAAAACTCGCTGGTCCTACAGTTGAATTTTTAGGAAACCTTACGGATGAAGAGTTAAGCTTTTATTATAAAAACTGTAAAGCTTTAATATTCCCCGGCATTGAAGATTTTGGACTGGTAATGGTTGAGGCTCAAGCATTTGGAAAACCCGTAATTGCATTTAAGGGTGGAGGAGCACTTGATATTGTAAAAAACGGAGAAACAGGGGTATTTTTTAATGAGCAGAGTGTGGCTTCTTTAAAAAAAGTGTTGAAAAATTTTGATTCATCAAGATATAATAGCTTATCGTGCAAGAAGAATGCTGATAGATTTTCGTTTGATAATTTTAAAAAGAATCTAATGGAAATAATAAACAGCAGTTTGAAAATATGAAAATAGTAATCTTTGCAGGGGGAGTTGGTACAAGACTTTGGCCGTTATCAAGAAAGAATACTCCGAAACAATTTGAAAAAATTATTGGTGATAAATCAACCTTGCAGCTTGCAGTTGACAGATTACAGCCAGACTTTAAACCCGAAGATATTTATATCTCTACAGGGAAAAAATATGAAAACCTTGTTAGGTCTCATCTTCCACAAATTCCCAGTGAAAACTTTATCTTAGAACCGGAAATGCGTGATGTCGGTCCGGCAGTCGGAGTTGCAATGGGAATTATCGGTAAAAAACACCCTAATTCACCGGTAGCAATTATTTGGAGTGACCATTTTGTTAAAAAAGAAAGACGATTCAGGGAAGTATTAACATTTGCTGAAAAATTAGTATCTGAAGAGGGAGATTCCATTATCTTCATAGGACAAAGAGCAAGATTTGCAAATCAAAATTTAGGTTGGCTTGAGTTTGGAGAAGAAGTAAAAGAAATTAGAGGAACTAAAATCTTTAGATTTAAGAAATTAATATATAGACCAAGTCTTGAAGATGCGGAAAAATTTCTTAAGAGTCAAAATTATGCCTGGAATCCTGGATATTTCGTTACCACACCAAGCTTTATTTTGTCTCAATATGAAAAATTTGCTCCGGATATCTGGAAAGGCATTATGAAGATCCAAGATTCCGTTGGGAAAAGTAATTACGAAGAAGTTTTTGAAAAAATCTATCCCACATTTGAAAAAATAAGTTTTGATAATGCAATTTTAGAAAAAATTGATCCCCAAAATGTATACGTAATCGCTGCTGATCTTGGATGGAGTGATGTTGGTGCTTGGGAAGCGCTAAAAGAGGCGCTTGAAGTAACAGAAAACGAAAACGTTACAAGAGGAAAGGTTCTCATTGAAGATTCTTCAGATAATCTCGTTTTTAACTATACGGATCAATTAACAGTAGGCATTGATTTAGACAAAATGCTTATAATTAATACAGATGATGTTTTACTAATTTGTTCGAAGAATTCTGTTCCCAAAATAAAGAAATTAGTCGAGAGCTTAAACGGTACGGCACATGAACACCTAACATAGAATATGCCTTACAAAGAAATAAAGAAGAGCATTTATTACGAAACTGCCAAAAGACTCATTGATATAACTTTTTCAATTTTACTGTTGATAATTTTTTCCCCAATAATCTTGATTGTTGCTATTGCCATAAAAATTGATTCAAGGGGTCCTGTCCTTGCAGACACACCCGAAAGAGTCGGAAAAAACGGCAAACCATTTAAGATGTATAAATTTAGATCAATGATTGAAAATGCCCACGAGATTCTTAGGGAAAACCCAAAGTTTGCAAGATATTATTCTGAATACAGAAAAGGAAGTTACAAACTAAAAGATGATCCAAGAATTACTCAAATGGGTCATTTTATAAGAAAACATTCGCTTGATGAGGTTCCTCAATTCTTAAACATACTTTACGGTGATATGAGTTTAGTTGGACCACGTGCTTATTATCCGGACGAGCTAAGAGAACAACAGAAAAAATATCCAAACACCAGAGATTCTGTAAAAGTCGTATTGTCTGTAAAACCGGGATTAACCGGTTACTGGCAGGTGTCGGGTAGAAGTGAGATTAATTTCGATAAAAGAATAGAGATGGATGCGCAGTATGTTAGAAGAAGATCTATCTTTTATGACCTTGTAATTATTCTAAAAACTCCCTGGGCAATGATCTCCGGCAAGGGCGCTCTTTAGTTGACATAAATAGGACTAAATGTTTATCATATATGGATATGGAAGGTTTTGAAAAAATCGATTTAAGCACGTCTCCTGCGAGTATTCCTTCTCAGACCAAGGATATGGTTAACGCTAATCCTTCTTATGCCAGAAGAAAACGTCCTGGTTTTAAGAAGTACTTTTTTGGTACAAGAAGAAGATCAATTATTAGTTTTTTAGTTTTATTTTTAATCTTGTTTTCCATATTTGGTGTAATTATTCCTGCTGGAAAAGCTATAGCATCAGCTAAGAAAACCTACGCACAGGCTAAAATTGCCGGAGATGCACTAAAAAAACAAAACGTAGCCCTTGCTTCTGATGAACTTGCTAAGACAAAGACAAGTCTTGCGCAAACACAAAAAGACCTGAATGTAATGTTTTATTTGGGATACATTCCTGTCGTAGGGTGGTATTACAATGATGCACAACATTTAGTTAAGGCTGGTTCTCACGGACTGGATGCTGCAACTGTTTTTGTTGACTCTATTGAGCCATACGCTGATGTCTTAGGCCTTAAAGGACAAGGAAGTTTTGTAGAAGGATCTGCGGAAAACAGAATCCAAACTGCTGTAAGAACAATGGGCAAAATTACACCCCGAATAGACGATATTATCAGCGATCTTAACAAGGCAAAAGAAGAGATCGATGAAGTTGACACAAACCGCTATCCGGCAATTTTTATAGGCAGAAAGGCAAGAACAAACTTAGATCAAATGAAAAAATTAGCGGACGATGGTGTAACATTCATGACAGACGCAAAGCCATTAATAAAAACTCTGCCGGAGCTTTTAGGCGAACCTAAGGAAAAGAAGTATCTAGTTATATTTCAAAACGATAAGGAGCTTAGGCCAACCGGAGGATTTATGACAGCATATTCTGTATTTAGATTCGACAGGGGAGTTGTCCATGTTGATTCCTCAAGCGATATTTATACCCTAGACAACACTATTAGCGGTAAACCAAAGGCTCCTGCTCCAATTGCCAGGTATTTGCCAAAAGTACCAGAGTTTAATTTAAGAGACACTAATCTTTCTCCTGATTTTCTTAACTCCATGCAAACATTTAATAGTTTGTATAAAAAAGCTCCTGGTGCTCCAAAAGTAGATGGAATTATTGCAGTTGATACAAGAGCTTTGGTTGGCGCAATGAATATTCTAGGGGATGTTGAAGCAAGCGGAACAAAATTCACAACAAAAATAGATCCAAGATGTGACTGTCCTCAGGTAATTTATATGCTTGAGGTTTTTTCTGACCAGCCGGTTGGATATGTAAGAGAAAATAGGAAGGGGATTATTGGAGATCTTATGTACGCAATCATGAATAAAGCATTTTCATCCTCTCCGAAAGTTTACTGGGGACCATTATTCCAAGAGATGGTAAAGCAAACAGCACAAAAAAATGTGCTTTTCTATTCATATAACGAAGATGGTCAGGCAGGATTTGAAGCTCTGAACGCATCCGGAAGGATAAAATCATTCGAAGGCGATTATCTACACATTAATGAAGCAAACTTTGGAGGAGCAAAAGCTAATATGTTCACAACAGAAACCGTTACTCAAGATTACGATGTCAAAAGTGATGGATCAATTGAAAAAACAGTAACCATTGATTTCAAGAACCCATATCCCCCATCCGATTGTAATCTGGAAAGGGGAGGGCTTTGCCTAAATGCGCCTTTAAGAGAGTGGATCAGAGTTTATGTACCCAGGGGAAGCGAACTGATAAACAGCCGTGGGTCAGAAGTAAAAGTCACATCCGGAACAAAAGATTCAATGGATGAAGATTTGGGAAAGACCGTTTTTGAAGGCTTTATTACCGTAAGGCCAAAAGGAGCTACTAAGCTAACATTTACCTACAGATTGCCTTTTAAACTAGATAAATCATCCTCTCTGCCTTTGCTTGTACAAAAGCAGCCTGGAACAGATACGTTTGATTACGTTGTAACATCAAAAAACAGACAGTTGAATAATTTTAAGCTTGATACCGATAAAGAAATAAAATTAGTTCTCCCCCGCTAGGATGAGAAGTTACAAAACAGAAGGGATTGTTATAAAAAGACGTAACTTTGGTGAAGCCGACAGAATTCTCACCATTTTCTCCAAAAGATCAGGTAAAATTCAGGTCAAAGCACCCGGAGTTAGAAGAATTACCAGCAAGAGATCTTCTCATGTTGAACTTTTAAATTATTGTGTTTTTGGTCTTTACGAAGGCAAAAAATTGCCTGTTTTAATTGAAGCTCAAAGCATGGATAATTTTCAAAACATTAAAGGTGACTTAAATAAAATTGGTTTAGCGTTTCATTTTTGTGAGCTTATTGACGGTTTATGTGCAGAAAATCAGGAAAACATAGTTGCTTTTTCTCTTTTCAGAAGCACTTTAAATAATTTGTCTTTAAAAGACGCTGATCCGGAAAAACTGCGGGAGAATTTTGAAACAAAGTTGCTAAATATTTTAGGTTTTTTAAAATTAGACATGGATCAAAAGCCTTTTAATAGAACTGCATTTATTGAACAAATTCTCGAACGCAAATTAAAAAGCCGTCAAGTAACGCTTAGTTAATTCTTCCAGATCCTTTTCAAAAGACCAATTTTTATGCTATAGTTCTTTTTATGGAAGACCTAATGGATAAGATTACAAATCTTGCTAAAAAAAGAGGGTTTGTGTTCCCCGATTCGGAAATTTATGGCGGTTTGGCAAATACATGGGATTTTGGTCCTCTTGGAATTGAACTAAAAAACAACATTAAGAAATTATGGTGGAAGACTTTTGTTCAAGAGAGAATTGATATGGTCGGGCTTGATAGCGCAATTATCATGAATCCAAAAGTATGGGAAGCATCAGGGCACGTTTCAGGTTTTACTGATCAATTAGTGGATTGTAAAAGCTGTAAGAATAGATTTAGAGCAGATCATTTGGTTGAAGCTGCAACAGGAATTGATGTCGAAGGCAAGACCTCGAAAGAAGTTTTAGAAATCATCAATAAAAATAAAGTAAAATGCCCAACATGCGGAAAAATAGATTGGACGGAACCCCGAAATTTCAACTTGCTATTTAAAACCCACATAGGTGTTATAGAAGACGCAAAATCACTAGCATATTTAAGAGGAGAGACTGCACAAGGAATGTTTGCAGATTTCAAACTAATTCTTGCAACATCAAGAAAAAAGATTCCTTTTGGAATTGCTCAAATTGGAAAAGCATTTAGGAACGAAGTTACTCCTGGCAATTTTATTTTTAGAACCCGGGAATTTGAGATTGCGGAATTTGAGTACTTCATAAATCCCAAAGCAGATTGGCAGAAAATCTTTGATGAATGGCTCAGTGTTATGCAAAAATTTGCAGATAGAATTGGACTTGATAAGAAAAGGCTACATATGCACGAAATTCCTACGGAAAAAAGAGCCCATTATTCTAAAAGAACAGTTGATTTAGAATATGATTTTCCGTTTGGTCAAAAAGAATTGTGGGGCATTGCTTACAGAACAGATTATGATTTATCTCGTCATCAGGAACATAGCGGTAAGGACATGTCATACTTTGACCAGGAAGCAAATGAAACCTACATCCCTCATGTTATTGAGCCAACCTTTGGAGTTGAAAGAACTCTTCTGGCTATCCTAGTTGCAGCCTACAACGAAGAAGAAGCTCCTACCGGAACAGGCGAAAAAGAAACCAGGATTGTTCTTAAATTGCCCAAAGATCTTGCTCCGTATAAAGTGGCAATATTGCCTTTGTCTAAAAAATCTGAACTTGAAAAAGTTGCAGAGAAGATATTTAACGACCTTAAGCAGTCATATATGGTGGATTACGATGTTTCCCAGAGCATTGGCAGAAGATATAGAAGACAAGATGAAATCGGTACTCCATATTGCATAACAGTTGACTTTGAAACTTTAAAAGATAAGTCAGTAACAGTCCGTGACCGAGATACAATGAAACAGGAAAGAATTAAAATTGACAAACTACCTGCTTATCTTCAAAAAAAAACTTAGGTAAATAGTTGACAAAAGCAACCTCTTTGTTACAATTAACTAAAGAATGAAAAATAGAAAAACAGCGATCATAGCCTTGGTAGTCGTGCTTGTAATTTTATTTGGAGCAGGAGTTTATCTAATAGCCTCTCAAAGGTCAAATAAAACCCCAGAATTAATTGGACAAGAGCTGGAGATTGTTCCAACCATTCCGGCTTCTGATATTGGGCTTGAGCTTGTTGCAAAATCAGACAAGAAATACGTTAAATTTACAATAAATAAACCGGAAGGAATTGATAAGGTAGATTACGAAATTACATACGACGCAACTGCTCCCGAGGATACTTCAGGAGAAGGAGGAGGAGAAGGTAAGGTTACTCAGAGCCTAACGGGAACACTTCTTAAAAAAGACATGAAAAACGGGAAGCTTGGCATAGACTACAGGGAGCTTGGAACATGTTCAACCGGTGGAAAATGTAGATTTGATCAAGGCGTAACCTCGGTTAAGGTAATTGTTAAAATTACCAAGTCAAACGGCAAGGCATTTCAAGCTGAAACAAGCATAGATCTTTAGTCTTTTAGCCCTCAAAACACAGCAATAATTTTCTTCCCTAACATTTAGTGTTTTTTTATTTTAGCGACACTATTTTACCCCATTTTCCTATTGACACTTTGTTCAAAAAAGTTCAGAATAGTATTCAAGTGGTACAAAGTGGGAATAAGTGGGACAGAAAGGCAGGCTATGTTAATAGGTCAATACGAAGGAAAACTAGATTTAAAGTCCAGAATTGCTTTTCCGAAGAAATTTAGGGAAACATTGGGAGACAACTTAATAATTACCTTAGGGTACGAGAATTCACTGATAGTTGTCTCAGAAAGCAACTGGAAAGCACTTTTAGAAGGTACAGAGGGAAAACCGTTTATTCAATCCGAAGCAAGGAAGATTCAAAGGTTTTTATTGGGCGGAGCAAGTAATGTCGAGCTTGATGGCAAGGGTAGATTTGTTTTACCAAGCTATCTGAAAGAATTCGGAAAATTTACGGGAGATGTTGTTTTTTTGGGGTTATCAAGATACGTTGAAATTTGGGATAAACAGGGATGGTTGGAATACAGAAAAACTCTTGAAAAAAACATTGACACAATATCTCAAAGACTAATTAAGCAAGAGAATGATAAATGATGGACGAATATCACAAAAGCGTTTTCTTAACAGAAATAATTGATCTTTTACAAATTAAAAAAGGACAGAAATACATAGATGCAACTCTTGGGGGCGGAGGACACACACTGGAAATATTAAAAAGAGGAGGACTTGTATTAGGAATTGATCTGGACGATGAGGCTCTTGAGTACGCGCATAAACAATGGGAAGAAACTAGTAGAAATTTAGACATAAATCCGGAGAATTTAACATTAGCAAAAGGGAATTTTAAAGATCTAGCTGAAATTGCACGTTTAAAAAAGTTTACAAATGTTTCCGGGGTCATATATGACCTTGGAATTTCTTCTCATCAGGTAGATGAAGGAGAAAGAGGGTTTAGTTTTTTAAAACAAGGTCCGCTTGATATGAGAATGGATAGAACAAATCCGGTTAAAGCAAGTGACCTGGTGAATATTTTAGCGAAAGGAGAGTTATATGACATTATTTTTAATTTGGGTCAGGAGCGTCGTGCTCGGTCCATTTCTGACAGTATTATTAGGGCCCGTAGAATAAATCCGATCAAGACAACACAGGACTTAACAGAGATAATACAGGACGCATACGGAATCAGAAAAGGCGAGATTTCGACATTTGCGAAGGCAAATATAAGTAAGAGGACGTTTCAGGCTCTGAGAATGGCGGTAAATAGCGAGCTTGATAACTTAAATGAAACTTTACCGCAAAGCTTGGAGATATTGGAAAAAGGGGGAAGAATTTTAGCAATAACCTTCCATTCATTGGAAGATAGGATAGTTAAATTTGCTTTTAAGGATTTTCAGGAAAGAAACTTGGGGAGAATAATTACAAAAAAACCTCTAATGCCTACAGAAAAGGAAATGAGTGAAAACAGTAGAAGCAGAAGTGCAAAATTAAGAGTATTTGAAAAAAAATAATATGAAGAAAAAATCTTTTTTACTAATAATAATATTACTTTTTATTTTTCTAACTTTAACCATGGTTAGGAGTATAATTTCAAATAGCATGTCAACCTCCGGAACAGAACTTGGAAAAACAGGCGACGAGCTTTCAGCGCTAAAAATTGAAAATGCCTTGCTTAAAGAGAAATTATTTGCCATATCTTCTTTAACTTTAATATCCTCTAAAGCTGCGGAGCTGGGATTTGTTGAGGAGAAAAAAACATTTTCCCTTACGGGTTCTGTGCCAATTGCGCTTAAACAATGATCAACCGGTTTAGGTTTACCTTCCTGCTCATCTTTTTTTGTTTTCTACTAGTGATTCTAAGATTATTTTACTGGCAAGTAGTTAAAGCTCAGGAACTTTCGGAAATGGGACAAATGCAATATGGAAAATCCATTACAGTATCTCCTGTGCGGGGTGAAATTAAGACTTCCGATGGATTTCCAATAGCAGCAAATAAAGTTACATATCTTGTTGTCGCAAACCCAAAAGAAATAAAGGATGTTAAAAAAGCTACAGATCAATTATCCGAGCTTCTTGGAATAGACCCTGCTTCAGTTAGCGCAAATTTACAACTTGATAAATATTGGGTAGCTATTGCAAAAAACATTGATATGGAAACCAAAATAAAGGTAGAGAAATTGAAACTGCAGGGGGTGGGATTTGAACAGCAGTCAACAAGATTTTATCCGGAAGCTTCTATGGCTGCTCAGTTAATCGGATTTGTGGGAAAAGATGATTTCGGTAAGGATAAGGGATATTTTGGCTTAGAAGGATATTTTGAAAGACTTTTATCTGGAAAGGAAGGAAAAGCAATCAGAGTAAATGATGCATTTGGTAGACCTATTTTAGCGGAAACAAGTATAATTTCAAATGAAATTGACGGAAGTACTTTAATATTAAATGTTAATAGAGCTGCGCAATTTCTGGTTGAGCGAAGACTTAAACAGGGAATAGAAAAATATGGAGCGGCTTCCGGAATGGCTGCAGTAATGGATCCGTCTACAGGAAACATTATTGCGATGGCGTCTTTTCCAACTTTTGACCCCAAAAATTATAAAGATTACGAGTCAAGCTTATACAAAAATCCATTTGTCTCCGATACTTATGAGCCAGGGTCAACTTTTAAGCCTTTAGTTATGTCTGCTGCGCTTGATGCAAGATTGGTTACTCCAACCACAAAATGTAATATTTGTTCCGGACCGGTTTCCATAGGAGGATTTGATATTCATACCTGGAATGATAAATATTACGGAAACATCAACATGATAGATGTAATAATGCATTCTGACAACACCGGCATGGTTTTTGTTGCTCAAAAATTAGGATTGGACAAGATGCTTAGTTATTTAGGAAAATTTGGTATTGGAAAAACAACAGGAATAGATGTTCAGGGAGAGGTTGCTCCCTGGATTAAGCCAAAAAACGAATGGTATACGGTTGATTTGGCAACTGCTGGCTTTGGTCAAGGTATTTCAGTTACACCGATTGAGCTTTTAGATGCAATATCGGCAATTGCCAATTACGGCAAGAGAATGGAGCCTCATGTTGTTGGTTCGGTAGTATCTCCTGATGGAACAATTACCAAAATTAAACCTAAAGAATTAGATAGGCCGATCAGTCCTGAAACAGCCAAAGTGATGACTGAGATCATGATTAACGCTGTCAATAAAGGAGAAGCACAATGGGCAAGGCTTAGAGGATATAGGATTGCCGGAAAAACCGGAACTGCTTCTATTCCTATTGCAGGGCACTACGATCCGACTCAAACAATTGCTTCGTTTGTGGGATTTGCTCCTGCAGACAAGCCAAAATTCGCAATGCTGGTTGTCATAAATAGACCGACAACTTCGATATATGGAGCAGAAACTGCTGCACCCATCTTTTTTGATATTGCAAGAGATTTGTTGAATTACTATGAAATACCTCCTGATGAGTAAAAAAGGCAGAAATAAGGTATAATATATGGTCATGAAATCGATTAAGAAGCTTTTTGCCGGGTTCCTTTTGGAATACTTAAGAATTGCCGCAAAGCTTCAGATGAAAAAAGTTAACCCCAAAATTATCGGGGTTGGTGGAAGCAGTGGAAAATCTTCTCTTTGCAGCATAATCGCTCATCATTCCAGGTATGAATACAAGATTAAGCAGGGTGGCGGAAAAAACAGTGAAACAGGTATTCCACTGGACATATTAGGAATATCTCCTGGGGGATACACTGCTTTTGACTGGGTTCGAGTTGCTTTGCTGGTTTTGTATAAATTAATTTTTGATTGGGAAAAGTACGATTTTTACATAGCAGAGATGGGAATAGACGGTCCTGAGGAGCCTAAAAACATGTCATATCTTCTAAAAATTATTAAACCTGATATTGGAGTGTTAACCAACATTTCGTTTGAGCATAGCGTTTATTTTGACTCTTTGGTTTCCAAACAAGGTTTGGAAAGGGAAAGTAAGATTCTGGAATTAACTGCAAATCAGGAACTTATGCTTTTAAAATCTGCCAGGAAAAATACTGTTCTTAATATTGATGATAAAGAGATAAATACTGCTAAAGAAAATATTAAATCAAAAAAAATTACGGTTTCCGCTCTTGATTCCAAAGCGGATTTTCATATCAAGAATATCAAATCAAATTTGGATAATTTCCAATTTGAGCTAACTAATAAAAGTAAAAAATATTCGGTAAAGATTAATAAAGCTTTGCCTAGTCACTATGCCAGTTCTATTGCAATGGCGATTGCCATAGCAGGAGAATTTAAATTAGATATAGATAAAACAATAGCTTTCTTGAAAGATTCCATTACGCTTCCTCCGGGGAGGATGAGTGTTTTTAAAGGTCTTAAGAATACTATTTTAATAGATTCTAGTTACAATAACGCAACTCTTACCCCTATTGTTGATTTACTCGATTTTTTAAAGAATTTACCTGGAAAAGAACGTAAAGTTGTAATAATCGGAGACATGCGTGAGCTTGGGTCAATGAGTAAAAAATTACATGTAATAGTTGCAAGAAAGATTGCTGAAACAGCTGATTTTGCAATTTTAATTGGGCCAATGATGCAAGATTACGCAGCTCCAATTTTAAAGGAAAAAATGGTTAACCACGCTTCTTTTAAGACTTTTTCAGAGGCAAAAGATTATATTTTGAAAAACATAAGAACTAACGATGTGATTTTAGTTAAAAGTTCACAAAATGCTTTGTTTTTAGAAAGAGTTGTTCAAATGTTACTTGCAGATTCAAAAGATGAGGCAAAGCTTTGCAGAAGAGGAAATTTTTGGGACAAAAGAAGACAGGAGACTCCATAGGAGATATAATCATAAAATGTGGCAAAAAGCTAAAAATCAGTATCATTTACTTAGATCAATATTTTCCAACGTTTGGTATGGTTTTCCATCGAGAAATTTAACCATAATTGGTGTGACCGGTACTGATGGGAAAACTACAACCACAAATATTATTTATCACATTCTAAAAACAGCAGGATTAAATCCATCCATGGTTTCGTCAGTGGGAGCAGTTATAGACGGAAAGCAGTATGACTTAGAGCTCCATCGAACCACTCCAGCTGCCTGGGGAATTCAGAGATTTATAAAAATGGCAAAAGATGCAAATTCAAAATATGTAGTTTTAGAGATTACGTCCCATGCATTGGATCAAAACAGGGCGTGGGGAATTAATTTTGCAGTTGGAGTGCTGACCAATGTTACCCAAGAGCATTTGGATTATCACAAAACTTACGAAAATTATATTTACGCCAAAGCAAAACTACTTAAGAAATCAAAAAAACCGATAATAAATAAAGATGATAAATCCTACAAACTGCTAAAAAATCTTAATTTGCCAAATCTTTTAACATATGGCTTTAGTAAGGACTCTGATGTTAATTTGCAAAATATTGAATTCGACATTAAAATCCCTGGGGATTTTAATAAATATAATGCTCTTGCTTCAATTGCTGTTTGCAAGTCGCTTGGAATATCAGATGAAATAATTAAAAAAGGAGTGCAATCTTTTGAGCTTCCGATCGGAAGAATGGAGGAAATCTATAAAGGTAATTTTAGAATTATGATTGACTTTGCCCATACTCCGAATTCTTTTGAAAAAATGCTGAGCGCAGTTAGAGACGAAACTAAAGGAAGAATTATTCATGTTTTTGGATCAGCAGGAAAAAGAGATTTTGCCAAAAGACCGATAATGGGACGGGCTTCATCAAAGTATGCAGATATAATTGTTTTAACTGCGGAGGACCCAAGAGGAGAATCTGTGGATAAAATAAATAGTGACATAGAGCATGGAATAAACAGCAATTTTAGCTATGCAAACCACGTTGATTATGTTGATAATTCAAATAACCACAAAATATTTTTCAAAATTAATGACAGAGATGAAGCAATTAAGTTTGCCGTAGAAATTGCAAAAAAGGGAGACTTGGTTGTTTGTACCGGCAAAAGCCATGAAAGATCCATGAATTATGGAAAAGGAGAAGAGCCTTGGGATGAGTTTGCCGTAAGCAGGCAGGCTTTAAAAGAGAAGCTTAATATTTAATGAAAAACTTATTGTTCTACCCTAATTTTAAACATCTTAATCTGACTGTCTTTTCAACAACAAGAAAACATGGGTCAATGAAGACCTTAGGAAAAATTAATAATCAGAATCTTAAAAAAGCGTTATTGTTAAAGAATCTGGATTCCAATAATTTAGTTTTGTCAGAGCAAATTCATGGAATAAATATTGAAGAGGTTGTTGATGCCAATGAAGGTTTAATCAAGCAGTGCGACGGTGTTATTACCCGTAAAAAAGGATTAGTTATTGGAATAATTACTGCTGATTGTTTACCGATCGTGTTTTGGGACTCTGATAACAAAATTCTTGCCGTTATTCATGCCGGGTGCAAAGGGATACTGGAAGGAATTGTACAAAATTTAATTCTAAAATTAAAAAAAATGGGTGCTGATATAAAAAACCTTAAAATGCTGATTGGCCCATCGATTTGCGGAAAATGCTATGAAGTAAGCGAAAAATTAATTAAGGATTTCAAAGAAAAATTCCTTTGGAGTTCAATTGATGGTAGATTTCTTGATTTGAAAAATATTGCTTTTGAAGTTGCTGTTAGAAACGGGCTTAGTTCAAAAAATATCGAAATTTCAAATCTTTGTACAAAAGAGAATTCATCTTTTCTTTTTTCAGCCAGAGCAAGTAAAAATAAGAATTTCGGAGAATTTGCAACATTTGCGCTAATTTCATGAAGAAACTAAAAATACATTTCGTAGGAATAAAAGGTGTTGGTATGGCTCCTCTTGCAATAATATGCAAGCAAGCAGGACATATCGTAACAGGAAGTGATGTTCCTGATGTGTTTATTACTGATAAGCCGTTGTTAGAGGAAAAAATTGTCCCCTTTGAGTCTTTTGCAAGAGAAAATGTAGAGAATGCAGATTTAGTTATTACAACAGGGGCTCATGGTGGATTTGAAAACATAGAAGTTAAAGCAGCAAAAGAGTTAGGAATTAAGGTATGGACTCATGGACAGGCAGTCGGAGAATTTATGAGTGGTGAAATACTTGGGAGGGATTTCAGTGGAATATCAATTGCAGGAACTCATGGTAAAACAACTACAACAGGCATTGTAGCTACAATACTTAAACAGGCAGGACTTGATCCTACTTACATTATTGGAACATCTGATTTGGCATCTCTTGGTAATTCCGGTCATTACGGTGCTGGTAAATATTTTGTTGCAGAGGCAGATGAATATGCTACAGAGCCTAAGCACGATAAAACTCCAAGATTTATGTGGCAAAAACCTAAGTACGCAATTTTCACAAACATTGAGTTTGATCACCCTGATTTGTATAACAATGTTGATGAAGTTAGGTCTGCTTTCTTAAAATTTTCAGAAAACATAAAAAATGACGGAGTCTTGGTATGCAATGCTGATGATTCGGAGATTGCAAAAATTATCAAGGAATACAAAGGAAGAGTTGTGACTTTCGGAATGTCTCCGAATGCGGATTTTATGATTAGCAACATAAGTGTTACAGATTCGCAAACTTTTTTCTGGGTGAAATCAAAAGGAATGGATCTTGGTCAGTTCTCCGTTGGATTAATCGGAGAACATAATGCAATGAATGCTTTAGCTGCTCTTGCACTGAGTTTTGAATTAGGGCTTTCCATAAACGATATTAAGACTGGTCTTTCGAAATTTAAAGGAAGCAAAAGAAGATTTGAATATGTCGGACAACTTAAAGAAGGCGCACTTCTTTTTGACGATTATGCTCATCATCCGACAGAAATAAGAAAAACTCTAGAAGCTTTTCGCCAAGCATATAAAAAGCATAAAATAGTTTGTGTTTTTCAGCCCCATACTTATTCACGAACCAAAAAACTGTTTGATGAATTTTCTAAGTCCTTTGGGTATGCAGATGAAGTGATAATTACCGACATATATCCTTCAATGCGAGAAGAACCTGATAGTTCAGTTTCCTCAAAGCTTTTAGCAACTGAAATTAGGAGATATAAAAAGGAGGTAAATTACCTTCAAAATTTGAAGAATGTGATAGAATATATCGATCAAAAACCGTATGATAAGAATACCGTGATAATAAGCATGGGAGCAGGAGATATATATAAGATAAAGGAGGGACTAATGTGATAATAGATGTGGAAAAACTAATAATTAGAGGTCAGAAAAAATTAACAGGTGAAGTCTCGGTTTCAGGTTCTAAGAACGTAGCCCTAAAAGCTTTGGTTGCTGCCTGTTTAACCGAGGAGGAAGTAATAATTGAAAATGTGCCGTTAATTACTGATTTTATGATTATGGCAGACATAATCACTCAAATTGGCGGAAAGGTAAAACTATCTGACCACACTATAAAGATTAAGATTAAAAACATTAAAACAGAAAGAATCACCTTGGATAAAGCAGCGGAAATCAGAACTTCGTATATGTTTCTGGCTCCGCTTCTTGCCAGATCAAAGAAAGCAATTATCCCAAATCCCGGGGGATGCAGGATTGGCGCAAGACCAATAGATAGAATAGTAGACGGGTTAAAGGAGATGGGAGCGATAATTGATTATGTCAGAGAGGATGGTTACTTTCATGCAGAAGTCGGTAGAAAGGGATTGCAGGGGACAAAGTATGCTTTTGTTAAAAGTACTCATACAGGTACAGAAACCATGATTCTTGCCGCAGTTTTGGCAAACGGAACTACGATTTTGGAAAACGCCGGACAAGAGCCCGAAATAGACGAATTAATAAGTTTTTTAAATAAAATGGGAGCAAAAGTTAAAAGAACAGCTTCAAGAACAATCGCAATTGAGGGGGTCAAAAAATTGCATGGAGCTACTTTTAGAATTAGTCCCGATAGAAATGAAATAGTTACCTTTGCAATTGCAGGAATAATTACAGGAGGAGATGTCTTTATTAAAAACATAGATAGGTCTGGAATAATCGAGTTTTTAAAGCAGCTTGATGAAGCAGGAGGAGGATATGAAGAAAAAAATGGAGGAATTAGATTTTTTTATAAACAGCCACTTAAGGCGACAAATATTGTAACTAATTTCTATCCTGGTTTTATGACAGATAGATCGGAAGAG
>JAMCTK010000038.1 GCA_023381035.1 Patescibacteria group bacterium | reverse complement strand
GCACCATGGAGCTTGACCCTGAAAAAATTGATTTTTTAGCAACAGACGGGGGTTTTGATGTTTATATGGAAACTGTAAAAGATTATTTTTCAAGCACAAATTATTTAAATAACGGCGTTCATACTCCAATTGATGTAACCGATGTTGCCGGCGGATTGGATTTGGCTGCTTTGGCAAGACTTGACGCTGTTTTAGCTGTTGATAACATAGAAAAAACTGATCCTGATTTCAAAAGATATTTAAAATACGCTCTGTTTCATTCGGGAATAGGTTTTCACGCAACAACCTTAAAACCTTATAACGCCAATATAAGTCAAAGAATTGCCGAATGTCCCTGGCTTCAAAGCGTAACAGCTTACGCAACCTCTTAACTAAATTGCTTTTTAGCTAAAAAAAGCCTATAATACACAGTCCTATGGCAGCAATGAAAGAAATCCCATTTTTTGAAAAAAAACAGGAAATTGAAACCTCTAAAGAAAGACAGTACGAGATTGATTTTGACGTTATAACAATTTCCGGAAGATCAGGTACCGGCAAAACACATACGGGGAAATTATTAAGCGAAGTGTACGGCATTCCTTTTGTAAAAGTAGGCGATGATTTTTTTAGAAAGAAACTAAGGGAAGAAACAGGAGAGGAAATACTTGGATTTATGGAAAGGGATGAAAAACACGATAAAAATGTAGACGAAGAACAAAAACAGCTCATAAAAGAAGCTATTTTAAACAAAACCCCAATTATTCTTGAAGGACGCTTAGCAGGATTTTTGGCAAGCGAGGTTTTACGGGAAATGAAAGCTACGGAGACTCAAAGAAGAAGGGTTGTCAGAATTTTAACTACGGCAAAAAATGATATAAGGTTTCATAGAATAAGAGAAAGAACTATAAAGGACGAGATGGAAAAAACCGGACTTTCAAGAGAGGAAATTGAAAAAAATCCATCATTAAATATTGAAGAAATAAAAAATTCAACAATTCAAAGGGAAAGAGATGATTTAGCAAGATGGAGAGCAATACATTCTGAACTTAGGGGGATTGACCCTTTTAACCCTGCTAATAAAGACAATAAAAAAAGGACTATATATAGTTTTTCGCAAAATACATCGTATTTTAGCGTTGCAGAAGTCCAGCACGTAATTCATTCGATATTATTAGCAAGAAAACTCGTAACCGAAATTAAACAACCGGAGCTGCCCCAAAGCAAAACTATTTTTGAAGCTTAACTATTGGCTAATGCTCTTCCCCATCCATTATTTGAAAAATCCGGAATAATTTCACTTCCCTTGTCTTCTGCTTCTCTTCTGATTCTAAGTTTAATTAATTTTTCGTGCTCATCGCTGCAAGCAGTCCGAAATTCTGCATTTCCCAAAACATCAAAATCTACTGTTCTATCTGATATTTCTTCACACTGATCTTTAATCTCCTCAATGAAAGTCTCACAGCGAGCGCCTGCTAAAATCGTTTGATATGCTATTTCTCCAAATTTAGAAGGCCCAAAATCTTTTCTTAAAACAGGTTTTCTTTCTGCTTGCTGTTCTCTTTCTATCACGGAAGGATTATATATTGGAGTTTTCTATCTTTCAAGTTCTAAAAACTTATATCTTATTCCGTTTTCCTCCCCTGCCCCAATAAAATTTTCATTTGTAAAACTTGAATAATCAGGGAAAAAAGTATCGCAGTTAAAATCTCCTTCTACCTGTGTTAAATATAATTTATCCGCTTTTAAAATTGCCTGTGCGTAAACCTGCCCCCCGCCGATTATAAAAACTTCATCGCCTTGGGCCCTCTCAAGGGCTTCATCCAAAGAACTAGCCATCAATACCTCACATTTTTCACTCGAGTAAAATTTGTGAGGGTTAAAATCCTTGTCCCTTGTAATAATTATATTGGTCCGATTAGGTAAAACGCGGCCGATTGATTCAAAAGTTTTTCTGCCCATTATAACGGTATGTCCGGAAGTTATTTCTTTAAAACGCTTGAGGTCTTCAGGAAGATGCCATGGTAATTGACCGTTTTTTCCAATCCCCCGTTTTTCATCAATTGCGGCAATAATCGATATTTTCATAATAAATAATTATTAAAGTTACTAATTTTATTTATCCTTATCTTTATATTTATATATATAAATAAACCAACAATTCGCAATTTGTATTAGCGTATTAATACGCTAAATAGTTATTTAAACCATCCCTTAACGAAATTGGAGCCGGTAACCGGCCGCTTAGACTTTAAATAATCTTCTTTTTCTTTCTTTTCGTATTTTTTACTTCTATCTATGGCTAGCTTCAGTCCTCCTTTTCCCTCCTCCAGGATTTGCTTAATTTTTATTACTGTAGCTGTGCTGGTTTTAGATTTATAGGCTGTTGTCCTTATATCCTGGCCCTGCATAAGCAGATTAGCAATGTGCCATCTTCTTTTTAACATTCTTAATTCCGATTTTGTGAGAATATCTTTTATAAATAATTTTATTTCCTGCACATTCTTCAAGCTGTTAATTATTTCATAGAGGAAATGAATTTCTTTATAATATTCCTTATCTTCAACTTCTGTTCGCGGCTTAGCCATATTCCGTAATTATCATAGTCATTTTGTTTTAGTGTGTCAATACGCTAAAACAAATAGTGTTAATAGTTACAAATTAGAATTGGGCTTTAGAACCGACTCTGGAATTAGATTCTGGAATTAGACAGCAACAGGGGCTTTTATGGGAGGGTGAGAATCATATCCAACGAGTTCAAAATCTTCAAATTTAAACTTTCCTATATCTTTAACTTTTGGATTTATCTTTATTTTAGGAAGTTTTTTTGGTTTTCTTTTTAGCTGCTCTTTTACCTGCTTTATATGGTTTGAATAAATATGGACATCACCGAAAGTATGGACAAATTCCCCCGGCTTAAGTCCGGTAACCCGGGCTATCATCATTAGAAGAAGAGCATATGAAGCAATGTTAAAAGGAACACCTAAAAAAGAATCTGCGCTTCGTTGGTAAAGCTGGACCGAAAGTTTTCCGTCATTTACATAAAACTGGAAAAGCGTGTGGCACGGAGGAAGACCCTCCCTTTCCACTATTTCGTCTAATTCACCTGGATTCCAGGCTGTAACAATAAGCCTTCTTGAGTATGGGGTCGTTTTAATATCTTCAATCAACTGCTTTATTTGATCTACTTCTCCCCCCTTTCTTTTCCAATGCCTCCACTGAACACCATACACAGGCCCCAAATCGGCCCATTTTTTTGCAAATGGTTTGTCATTTTTTACCTTTTCAACATACTCTTCTTGAGTTAATACTTTTTTACCCTTTTGTTTTTGTTTGTAATATTTATATGGCCACTCATCCCAAATATGTACTCCGTTATCTACCAAGTATTTAATGTTTGATTCCCCTCTTAAAAACCATAAAAGTTCATAAATAATTCCTTTTAGAAACATTTTTTTCGTGGTTAAAAGAGGAAAACCCTCGCTTAAATCGTATCGAAGTTGCCTTCCGAACAAAGATTTTGTGCCTGTTTTTGTTCTGTCATCTTTGTATTTGCCGTTTTTCAGGATATCTTTAAGAAGTTCTAAATATTGCTCTTCTGCTCCGAGTTTTTTCATTTTAATGCCTTCTGTATTGCTGTTTTTACTCCCTCATTTCGAATTAATCCGTCTTTGACTATTGTTTTAAAATATTTATTAGATACCCATTTAAACCCTGTGTGTTCGTTGTCTAATACAATTTTAGAAATTTTTGCCTTAACTTTAAAGAAAATTAACATCAAGTAAACCCCTTGCTTAAGATAATCCGGACGTTCAAAAACATACAACAGTTCACCTATTTTGAATTTCTTCAAACCCAATTCTTCTTTCAATTCCCTTACTAACGCCGCCTCGATATTTTCGCCTTCGTCTATTTTCCCGCCCGGCAAATCGTACCCATGAAATCTTGGATCTTCCAAAACCAAAATCTTCCTGTTATTTTCGATTACTGCTTTTATTCCAATATGGAATTTTTTAGCATTTGCCATTATTATTTATGTCCAGTAGTTCCGAATCCTCCGCGTGATTTCTTTCCCATTTTTGCACTTTCCGAAAACTTACCCACTGCCAGCTTTAAAAATATCCCCTGGCAAATTCTTTCCCCTTTTTCTACAACAACTTTTTTCTTTGTAACATTTAATACTGAGAGTTTTAATTCGTCTTCTTCGCCGTTATAGTCTTGATCAATTACTCCGACTGAATTTGCAACTATTAATCCCTTTTTTGAAGGTGTTGAACTTCTGGAGAATAAAAACAACCCATATCCTTTTGGAACTTTTACAACCAAATTAAGTGGAATTAGCTTCACTTCAAAAGGCATAACTTCAGTTTCAACACGTGCCAATAAATCAAAACCAACAGCTCCTTTTGTTTTGTATTGCGGTATTTCTAAAAACTTATCAATTCTTTTTATTTTAACTTTCATACTAAATTTTGACTTTTGACTTTTGACTTTTGACTTTCGTTTCTATTCTTTTTACCAAATCCTGGGTTACTCCCTCAACGCTTTTTTCTGCGTTAACTACAACAAACTCTTTTGCAAACCTTTTTTTAAGGAAATCATAAGCTTTTTTTATTTTTTTAAGCTTTTCTTCATTATCGTAAATTTCATTATGCTTGCTGCTTTTTCCTATTCGTTTTAAGGCTGTTTTTATGGAAATATCCAAGAAAAATGTTGTGTCTGTATTTAAAAATTGATTGTACATAGAAAGAATTGACATGGAAGTAAGATAATAATTTAATGGTCTTGGAATATCGGAAATCCCATAGCAAACTGCGGACCAAAAATACCTGTCTGTTACCACAATAAAACCCTTTTTTAGATAGTTTTCTATTTCTTCCTGATGAACAGCCCTATCTGCAGAAAATAAATACTGTATTGCAACAGGAGGTATTTTTGCTTTACCCGATAAAACATCATTCTTTATAAACTTCCCAATTACTCCGTCTGTTGGTTCTTTTGTTAAAACCGCTTTGTATCCTTTTTTCTTCAGCTGCTCAACAACCATTTTTGATTGTATTGTTTTTCCGCTTCCGTCAATTCCTTCTATTGCAATAAATTTTCCTTTATATTTATTTCTTTTAAAATCCAGGCTGAAAGATACCTTATATTTCATCTCTAAGCAATATAGCATACACAAAATTATTTTCAAGCAGATAAATTACTTATTTTAAGGTTTTATGGTAAAATATTGCCTCATTATATGGAAACAGAAAGAAGACACGCAGGAATACTTAACCATATTGTAGACAGAATGGATTCCCAATTAAGAACTGCCGCAATAGAAAGACTTATTTCCAAAACAGACGTAATTTACCCGCAGGATTTTCTCCAAGAATACAGAACTGCAATGCGTACAGGATGTTTTCCTATTGTAATAAGTAACCACCAGGCACATATAGACGGTGTTACAATATCAGTTCTTACAAAAACCCTTGTTAGGCAGGCAAATGAAATTCTTCCCGATGAACAAAAAACGAAAGGTTTTTTATTGCCTGTTGCAACCTCGCTTGCAACCGGAGACCAGGAGGTAAGATTAAGAGTTTTATATGAAACCACAAGGCCGATAATCGAAAGAAACGGCTTGTTTCCCGTAAATCTAACAAGACCAAAGGACGTTAGAAAATACGGTCTTCCTCCAAACAAAGACGAATTTATTATGAATATGCTGATGCGAATAGACCAAGGCTATGAGGGAATTGTAATTTTCCCCGAAGGCACTGTTCAGGCAGGAAGAAGAAAGGACGACGGAAAAATTCACGGAATGCAGGCTTTTAAGGAGGGCTCTATTATGAATGTGATTTCAATTGCCCAAAGCAGAAATAAAGATATTGTTTTCGTACCTGTTGCAATCACGGGAGGACCTGATATTTTTAATCAGAATAAAAACTCGCCCAACTTAAAAGCTTTTGGAGCATTACTTCCGGGTATTTCAAGCGATATAAAAATAAGGGTTGGGTGAACCCATAAAATCTATTGATAGAGCAATTTCTGACACTATAAAAGACCGAACTACAGAAGGGTCTAGAAGATTGGACCAGTTTTTTGCGTTTAGAATAGCGTCGATGTTACCCATCGGAGAACAAGGGATTTATGCCGCTTAAAAGATTATTTCTCTTTTGCAATTTTTGACTCTCCCGGACCTTTTTGCCCTACATATTTTGCACTTTTTTTCATGTAATATGGTACTTCTGCCGGAGTAGAAAGTTGTTCAAAAGATATGGAACAGATTCTCATATCGGGATAAAGAGCAACAGGCATTTTTCCCATATTTGCAAGCTCCAGTGTTATATGCCCCCTAAAACCGCATTCTATATTTGCAGCTGTTGAATGGATTACAACTCCAAGTCTTCCTATGCTTGAGCGGCCTTCCAGTCTTCCGGTTAAATCATCAGGAACTTCTATGTATTCAACAGTTGTTGCCAAAACAAAGTCTCCGGGCTGAATTATAAAAGGCTCTTTATCTTTTATACGTATTTCTCTTGTAACTTCATCTGAGATGCTTTTTTTAAACGGGTCTATATATGGATGGCGGCTGTGTTCAAAAACCCTGAATATATTCCCGAGGCGAAGATCAATAGAGCAAGAACCAAGTTGAGTTTTTAAGTTTAGGGCAGGTTTTATTTTTATACGTCCTTTTTTTAAGGATATTTTTAAATCTTTGTCAGACAAAAC
The DNA here is from genome assembly GCA_023381035.1 of Patescibacteria group bacterium. Next base: position 58 of record JAMCTK010000038.1, on the reverse strand, counting down.
CATAATTAATCTTTGGTAAGTTTAACATCTAAAAATATGTTTTTAAAGAGGCAGTTAA
>JAMCTK010000037.1 GCA_023381035.1 Patescibacteria group bacterium | reverse complement strand
AACTCCAGGAATGGCAAGGGCTGCAAGTAGAATTTTAGGAAATCGTTGTAGTGGATTAATTGTTCCAACAGAAAAAGTAAAAAAAGAACTAATTTCCTATGGTGTTAAAAAACCCATATTCATTGTTCCAAATGGACTGGACGTTAAGAAATTCAATGTTTCAAATAGTAATTATTTAAGAACAAGATTTAATCTTTCAATTAGTTCTTTTTTTACTTTTTCTGTTGGAAGACTTGGAATAGAAAAATCTGTAGACTTTTTAATAAATTCGTTTTTATTAATTTCAAAAAGTCAAAAAGATGCAAAACTGGTTATAGTTGGGGACGGTGCGGAAAAAGAGAATCTCATTAAACAAGTTCAGGATCTAGGTTTATCAAATAAAGTTTTGTTTACCGGAACGATTCTTCACAAAGATTTACCAAAAGTTTATAAAGACGCAGATTTGTTTATATTTGCGTCAACTACTGAGACTCAAGGAATGGTAATTTTAGAAGCAATGGCGTCGGGGCTACCGATCTTAGCAGCAAGAGATGAAGCAATTGGCGAAATTATTGGAGGTCAGGAGAATGGAATGTTGGTAGAAAAGAATGAAAAGGAATTTGCAAAACAGGCAGTTATTCTATTGAAGAATAAAAAACTAATAAATGAACTGTCTAGGAATGCAAAAAAGCGAGCGGCACATTTTTCTGTAGAAAAATCCGTCAATAGTTTGGAAAAAGTCTACAAACTGTTTGTAAGGTAACGATAAATAGGTTGAATCGTCTGGCTTTTCATTCTGAAATCTGCTAAACTTGAGGCTAGTCGGCGCGATGGTGAAGTAGCTAACACAGCTGTTTGCAGAACAGTCATTCGGGGGTGCAAGTCCCCCTCGCGCCTCAGAATATTTCATAAAAATGAGACACGAACAAATTTAACTTGGAAGAGAAATTAAAGAAGAACAGCTGTCTAAACCAAAAAGTGAATTGATAAGAGCTGAAAAATTTGGAGGGATAATTGCTGGACTTATTGGTATTGCTACAGAGAGAGCAGCTTTTTTAATTGTAGGCACAATTTTTTTAGCTGATAGTGTTAGAAGAAAGAGAAATATGGATTCTTCTTTTAAATAAGTTTGTTTTTTGATAGAATAAAGTTCACTATTGTTTGGGTCGTTGGTTCAGTGGCTAGAACGCGTCTCTGATAAAGACGAGGTCGATAGTTCGATTCTATCACGACCCACCAAATGCTTGGGAAAATTCCTCTTACTATTTCTTTTATTAATTCTTACCTTTTTTTTATTTTTTAAAAATACCATGGACGAGTGGAAAATTTTATAAGCATGGCAATTTTAACTTATATTATTGCAGGAATTTTAGTTACACTATTAATTATTTTGGCAGTGATCCTGTATAGGATCCTTGCTGTACTTAAGGAATGTAAGACATTTTTTAATTCATTTAAATTCTTTAAAAATATCTTCAAAAAGAAACAGTCGGAATAAAAATTTAAATTCTGTAGGGGAATTTAGACCTATAATATAGTATAAGCTTTAATATTCGAAAACTTATTTTATTCAGTTAAAAATTTAAACTATTTGAAGTATTTGTCTTGTTCCGGGGTGCATTATGACGCTTAAAACAATAGTTTCTCCGGCTTCAACGCTTTCCTGGTATTCCTCTCTAAGTAGGGCGGCATTATCCATTACTGTCATAAGAGTTCTGGTAAGTTCTGCATCAGAATTTTTAGAATTGCTATAAATTTCCGGAGCATGTTCTCCCGTAACTAATATTATCCTACCCTCTGTCTCCAAGTTCTTTTTATTTCTTACAAAACCTCCGAACATTCCATATAGAGTTTTTGCAGTAGCAACGACGTCATCTTGAAGAGGTCCTCTTGTAGTTTTTAAAGTGAAAGGTATGCTCCTCTTATGATAGATGACTGTAACTGGTCCTACCATCATTAATTCCTCAGGATGCTCTATAAGATCATGTTCTCCTGGTTGAATGTCACAAAGCATTCTATATGCGGTATTTCTTATTGAGATATAAGCAATAGATCGTAACGCTGATACCGATTTTCCTTCTTTTATTGCATCCGGAATCCATTCATATCCCTTAGCCTCTTCCTGTTGAGTTATAAACTTAGCAATGGTTCCAAGAGCAATGCTTGTGTCGGAAAATTTGCTGGGATCGCTTGAATCCAATTTATCAAGTCCTAACGCACGGGCGATTCCCAATATTTTATCTTTAAAAACTTCGTCTAGTCCTACAGTCATCAATATTTTTCCATCGTCATGAAGTTCTTCTAAGTTTTGTTCTAACGTTAAGCTTGAATTATATGCTCGAGGGTTTGAAAGTGCCTCTTTTAATCCAAAGATTAAGCTATCATTATGTGAATCGTGTGCCATATCTACAAACGTTGCTTTTCCGCCTGCGATTCTGGCATTATTTTCTACAGCTGTAAGCAAATGTCCGAATTTATTAAAGTAAAATCTTACTCCTCCGTCTGCCATAGCAATTTCTAAAGGATGTCCTTCCTCTAAAATTGCATTTTTTACTGCTCCGCATCCATGTGGGGGGTTGTGTGAGTCTATATGGATTCCCCCAAATTGGACTAGTTCCGGATTCTCGCCATTTGCAAGCCTATTTTTTATCTTAATTGTAATTGAAGCTGCCTTATCAGGATCATCAATAACATATTCATGATTGCCTCCTGTAGATCTACGTGTTTTAGGAAGTCCCATTGGTGTTCTGGCAAGCCCCAGCACTCGCGCTTCGGCAATTGATTGTATATATATTCTGCCGTCCGGACATAAATCTGCTCCCAAATCACAGTCTAAAAATTTAGTAATTTCAGCTTCATGTTTTTTAAATCTCTCGGAGCTTATTTGATCGGCGATTATTAAATTTTCTTCAACAAAAGGAGTTAGGGTGTCGCCTAAGGCATTTAAAACTCTTAATTTTGCTTCGGGAGAATTTTGGTCGATTCTGGAAAGAGCACAATTGCGAGCTTCATTTACAATTCTTCTAACTGAGTTTTCGACGGTTTCACTAGTACTCTCTTTAGCTTCAACTGGAGAAGAGGGAGCTATCTGATCTACCCCTTTTCTGACGACCGTAAATGGCTTTCCACCTAAATTTATTTCTTGTTGGCTCACAAGTAAAGGATTTTAGCAGATTCATGTTTAATGTCAATAAGGAAAAAGCCTGTAGTAAGACATATTGAACCTGCATATTGTAATTATTAAAAAAGTAAAGTATATTTATTTTTATGTCTCAAGTCGGAGAAACATTTTTTACATCAGTTGGCTGCATGGACGGAAGAGTTCAATGTCCTGTTGCTAAATATGGGAAAGCTCGTTACGGAGTAAAATTTGCCGATACAATTACAGAAGCAGGCTTGGTTGGCCAGGTCCTTAAAAAAGATGCAGATCCGAAACTTTTGGAATCAGTTAAAAACAAGATACTTATTTCCTTAACAAAACATCTTTCAAAAGGAATAGTTGTTCATGGTCATCAAGAGTGTGCTGGAAATCCGGTTGCCGATGAACAACATAAACAAGAAACAAAAGAGGCCGCAAGAATTATTAAAGGAATGCTGGGGGCAATGGACTTGGAAGTTAAGCCTATATTTATCGTCCGCAATGGAGAAGATTGGGTAGTTGAGGAACTATAAATTTATCCAACTCCAAGAGGATTATTTTTTCGTACAACAGAGCCTGTAGCTAGGTCCATTACACAGCCCTTTTAGATATTTTCCTGAGCATGGTTGATTGTCATTTTGACAAGCTCCTTTCGGATACTTCTCCACACACTTTTCTTGTACTGTAGGCTTGCAACATTTAATGTTGTTCGTGCCTCCTGGGCAAAGACCTGCTACGGGACTGGTTCCATTATTACATTTAGATTGCTTGTTGGTGTCTATGCAAACTCCACCATAATCCCAGCATGACTTACTTGCCGTTGTAGTTTTTTTTGGAATACAACATATCCATTTTGCATCTCCCGGGCAAACTCCACGTTTTAGTGTTCCATTACAATTTTGACTAAAGATATTGATGCAGGTGCCTGGACAGCCGGCCGCCTCCTGTTGAGTGTTCTGTTGCTTTTGCGACATTAGAACTGTTACGGGGATTGTTAGGACGATCGCTATTACTGCAATAATTTTGGCAAGGCGCGATCCGGTTATGCCTTTAAGAAGATTTATGCTGTTATTTTTTTGTTTTTTTGCAGCCACTTACTTTATTAAGGATTATCAGACGTAATTTGTCAAGAGTTTTGTTATAATAACTTTTATGGTCCTTTCTGATAAAGACATTAAAGTTGCACTTAAAAACGGAGACATTAAGATTAATCCAGATCCGGATCTTAAGAGTCAATTGGGATCGTGTTCAATTGATCTTCGTTTAGGAAATACATTTCGTATTTTTGATCACAGTAAAAATGCATTCATAGATCCGACAAAAAAAGATTACAGCAATGAAATCACGAAAGAGTTAAGAGTTGCAGACGGAGAGAGATTTGTTATGCAACCAGGGGATTTTGTCCTGGCAGTAACACTTGAGAAAATTACAATTTCCCCGAAATTATTGGGAAGATTAGAAGGCCGTTCTTCTCTTGGAAGACTAGGAATAGTTGTTCATTCAACAGCCAGTATTTTTGATCCGGGATGGGATGGACACGCTGTCTTAGAGCTTGGGAATCTTGGCAGAATTCCGGTTGCTTTATATCCGGGAATGAGGATTTGTGCTATGACGTTTGAGCAACTAAGTAGCGAGTCGGAAACGCCTTATTCTAAAAAAAAAGAGGCAAAGTATAAATTCCAAAACGGCCCATTAGAATCCAAGATCCACGAAGAATGAAATATCATTTGGAATTAGACATGGAATTTAAAAAAAATCCTTACAAGGGTAAATTAATTGTTCTTGAGGGGAACGAGGGGACAGGCAAAACAACTCAAGTTGCACGAATCGTTGAAGAATTAAACAGAAGAGGATATAAGGCTGTTGCTACTAAAGAGCCAACAAAATCTCCAATAGGACAATTTATTAGGGAAAGAGTTTTGTCGGGGGAAATAACTATTCCTCGAGTTGCTATTCAATATCTTTACTGTGCGGATCGAGTAATTCATCAGGAAGAAATTGGGAACAAGCTTAAAGACGGGTATTTTGTTGTTTGCGATAGATATTTTTGGTCGTCTGTTGCTTATGGGATGGCAGATTTAGAAGGAGACATAGATCAATATCTGGTTTCGTTTTCCATACTCTCTGCATACAACCAGTTTACTAAACCCGATCTTTCTTTTTATTTAAATCTTCCAATGGATAAAGCATTGTTGAGAATTAAGAAAAGTCATAAGCACAAAGAAATTTATGACAACGCAAAAATGTTTCCTAAAATAGAGAAAGGATATAAATATTTACTTGATAAGTTTCCACAAGAATTTGTTAAGATAGAGGCGGGAAATTCTGTAGAAGAAGTGACAAAGGAAATAATAGAAGAAATAGAAAAGAGATTTTAAATATGGTTCTTGGTCCAAAAAAATTACTTAGTCTTGTTAAGAAAATTAAATTGGTTGAAAATTTATCTGAGAGGGAATTAACAAATCCTGAAGGAGCAGGTTTTGACTTGCGTCTTGGAGAAGTTTATAAAATTTCAGGTAAAGCATTTTTGGGTGTAACCGAAAGACATACGGCAGACATAAAATTAATTAAAAAATATGAAGAAGGAAAGTCAAATTCTGTAACAATAAAGCCAGGTGATTTTTTATTAACCAAAACAATAGAGAGTGTAAATATGCCGGATAATCTAACCGCTTCAATTACTCCTCGTTCAACAACTTACAGAAGCGGACTAATGATTCGTACTGGAAATGTGCCACCCGGATATTGTGGTGGATTAACTTTTGGTTTAGTTAATGAAGGACCAGTTACGGTAAAGATAGAGATGGGAGCTCGCTTTGTTCATATTCAATTTTCGGAAGTAGAAGGAAAAGGGAACATGTATCGAGGACAATGGCAAGGTGGCAGAGTGTCTACGACTAAGAAAGAAAAACAAGTCTAAATATGAAATTAGAGGAGCTGATGCAAAGCTTGAAATAATGGTTATTTGCCATTCTTTATATTTTCTATTTCTTCTTCAGAATAAAAAGCAGCAGGAATTCCATATTCAGGATCAAGTTTATTTGTTCTTCCGAGCTCATCCGGAAGGCCTTGGTTTTTCTTAGGTTTACTTTTCGTGTGAATTTGTATCCTTTCGGTTGTTTTTTCTAAGCTATCTCTTAATTCTTTTAACTCTGCCTCAGTAGATAGTTCAGCAGGAATTCCGTAATCGGGGTTTATATTTGTTCTTCCTAGTTCATCCGGAGGGCCTTCTCCATAGCGATATGTTTTGGTTGGCAAAATTTGATCCTCAGGCAAACCAACTGTTTGAGTAGTTAAAGTATCGGCTGTCTTTGAATTTACTCCGGATGATTGAATAAATTTCTTAGCTCTGGCAATATTTCCAATGACAGTTCTTCTGGGTTTTTCGATCCTTATTGTACTGACAGGGAATGTCATCTGATCAGTATTTTCTGTCATAGCCCGATTATATCAAAAAGCAACTGATAGCGTTTGATCTCTTGAAAAAAATAATGAAAACAGTTAAAAAAGATAAAGTGAAAACCATTAAAGTTCATCAAGAATATCAATATTTAGACCTCATGAAAGATGTTCTTAAAAACGGCGTAATCAATGTTGACCGCGGAACAGGAGTTAAATCATACAGTGTTTTCGGCAGACAGTGTCGTTACGATTTGTCAAAAGATTTTCCACTTCTCACCACAAAAAAAGTCTATTGGAATGGAGTAATGCACGAACTTTATTGGTTTATGTCCGGACAATCAAATATTAAATACCTGG
>JAMCTK010000036.1 GCA_023381035.1 Patescibacteria group bacterium | reverse complement strand
TGTAGTGAATTTGAGCTTCGTCCTGACTCAAAAGATGATCACTTAAAAAAATTAAATGTTGGTTTTTTAAATCGTCTCCCCTGAAAGCATATGCCCATGAATCATCCATTGAACTCATAAACCAACAGCTTTTTGTAACAAACTTAATTACTTCATTAGGCATATTTGCCAACACCTTACAGACATGCAGTTTCATCTCAAACGTGCCAACAAGCTTACCGTCAAATGCATGATAAATTTCATGAAGTTTATTATCGTTCATAGTATTATTATAGTTTTTCTCTCAAGAAAAAATGTTTAGATTGTGTTAAAGAAATGAAAGAAAGAGGGGTGAAGTGCCGAGAGTGTGAGTCGAACACACATAGCCTGTTCTTCAGACAGGTGCCTTGACCACCTTGGCTATCTCGGCAGCTAACTTCAGTATTATATCAATATTTGTCTATCAATTTCCATACCCTAGATTTCTCTAAATTTCAGTCTAAAATTAATCCCATAGGAAAATTGGGGGTTGACAAAGAAAACCTAAATATTTTAGGATTCAGATATCCCCCACCAGGGGATATACAATGAATAAGAAATTTTTATTAGGGATTGGTATATTTACGGTCGTAATTATTGGCGTTGCGTTTCTGGTTGTCGGAAACGGTTCACAGAAAGCAGTTGTTCAAAAAAATACTGCGGCTAAAATTCAATTGGACCATTCTCTCAAAGATTTAGGCAACATTCCTTATGAAAAAGGAGTAACTTATCACTCTTTTCCAATTAAAAATATAGGGACAGCCAATTTGGAAATTGTAAACATCAAGACATCTTGTATGTGTACTAATGCATTTTTTAGAAAAGGAAAAAGTGAAAGTCCTCAATTTGGGATGTCCACTCCCCCATCGGATTGGAAAGGTGTTCTTAAACCTGGAGAAGAAGCCGAAATTGTAGCAGCATTTGATGCAAAATATCATGGTCCACAAGGTGTAGGGCCGATAGCTAGAAGCGTTAGTTTTGAAACTAATGATGCGGACAGTCCATATGTTGAATTTAATTTTAACGGAACAGTTGTGAAATGAAAAAAGAAAACGAGTTATCCGAACATAAGACTAGAAAGGGAAAAGACATAAATTTTTTCCTAGTTGTTGCGCTTTTACTTGCAGTATTTATGTTGGGAATTTTAACGAATCAATTAATGAGTTCTTCAAAGATTTCCACAAAAACAGCTAGTGTAAGTCAAAAAAAGAAAGGTCCGGATCTTGCTAAAATAGAAAAGAAAGTGCTTCCAGAAAAGGTTATAGTAAAGATTAATTGGGGGAGTTTGGGAAAAAGGCTTACTCAAGACGGAGTACTAGATAGGACTAAACTTGCTCAGTCATTGACAAGGACAAATAATTTACCTAAGGATGTTGAAAAGTATTTAGACGGAAATGAAAAACAAATTGAGCTAAACCAGGCAAATGCACATTTTTGGTTAAATGTTTTATGGGGATTTGGACTTGCGAATAAAAATAAATTACTGGATTCAGGCGATATGCAAACCGCAAGTCAAAATAATCCGGCAAACTTTGCCTCAACTGGTGGATATACATTGGGGTCAACTGACCCAATGTCAGCTTATAGCAAGTATTCATATGTTGCTTTAACTGATAAGCAGCAGCAAATTGTTGAGGAGATTTCAGGCAATATTTATAGGCCATGTTGTGGTAATTCCGCTGCTTTTCCAGATTGCAATCATGGAATGGCTATGCTGGGATTAATTGAGCTTATGGTATCTCAGAATAGGCCTAAACAGGAAATCTATGACACAGCTCTTGCATTTAATACTTTATGGTTCCCTCAAACATATCTTGACATTGCCTATCATTTTGAGAAAGCCAATAGAGATTACGCTAAGATTCCATCACAGCAGATTCTTTCCAAAACATTTTCCAGTTCTCAAGGATATGCTGTAATCAGAAAAGAAGTTGGAGCACTCCCCTGGCCCTCAAGTAAATCAGGAGGAAGCTGCGGAGCATAACCTCAAACTAATTTATGGAATCAATTTTGTTTCAAACATCGATAATCGCTGCTTTTGTAGCGGGTATGGTTGCGCTTTTCGCACCATGTTGTATTACCTTTTTGCTCCCAGCTTATTTGGGAAGTGTTTTCAAAGAAAAAGAAAAAATCGTTTTAATGACTCTTGTTTTCGGACTGGGAATATTCGTAACGCTTTTTCCTGCAGTCGTAGGAATTTCCATTGCTTCCAAGCTTTTATTTAGGTACCATGATCCGATTTATTATTCTGGTGGATTTATCCTTCTTTTGGTTTCTGTGATTACATTTCTTGGAATTAAAATGCCTATGCCAAGACTTCCCTCTAGAAATCCTCAGAAAGTGGATGTTTTATCTGTTTTTATCATGGGAATATTTTCCGGAATAACTAGTGCTTGTTGCGCACCGGTTTTAATAGGAATTTTAACATTTGCTTTTTTGTCTCCTAATTTTTTTGGAGCAACTCTTGTTGGCGTGTTTTACGTTTTAGGAATGATTACTCCCCTGCTTATAATTTCACTTTTCTTAAACGGTAAGGTTGACAGAATATCTAAGCTAAAAAGACCTGTTTCAAGTTTTTCTCTTTTTGGAAAAGAATATGTTGTTTTCCTTTCTAATTTAATTGCTTCGGCAATCTTTTTTGCAACAGGAATTTTTACAATAATTTTAAATTACCAGGGAAAGCTTTCCATGACCAAAGGAGAAGCTTTTACAAAAATGATCCAAGGAACTGGAGAATATGTAAATAAGTTTATCGGACCAAATCTTATCTTAAATCTTGTTTTCCTTGCAATTATTGGCGTTTTTCTTTATCTTATATTTAAGAAGGCATAAAAGGGGGTGAGAAAACATGTTAAATGCTAAGGCTTTTGCCAACGCGGTTACCGTTGTAACAGCAGTTTTTTACATACTCTGCGCTTTGGTTTCTTATGCTATGCCGGATCTGGTTTTTACAATTGCAAACTCCTGGATTCATAGCTTGAACCTTAACAGTATTAGATCAACCGAAATTTTACCTTTAGGTACCCTAGTTTTAGGTTTAGTAACGATTAGTGTGCTTACTTGGATTACAACTTATGTAACGATCGTTTTATACAACCGTTGGAAGTAATTATTGCATATAAATGGGTTGACAGAAGAACTGTTTTTCTTGTATGATATATATCCCCCCAGGGGAGATTTAAATTATGTATAAACCAAAGGATCAAAACGAAAGAATATTGCATAGACTAAAAATTGCCAGAGGGCATATGGAGAAAGTAATTAAGATGACTGAGAAAAAGGAGTATTGCATAGATATTATCCATCAATCTCAGGCAGTTCAGAGCGCTCTTTTTGAAGTAGATAATTTAATTATGGAAAATCATTTAAGAACCTGTGCGGCAAATGCAATCAGACGAGGAGATCAAAAGGAAGCAATTGATGAAGTAATGAGTGTATTTAAAAAAAAGCAATAAGGAGGTGTTTTTAAATGATTGGTTATGGAATGATGGGTTGGGGGCCCGGATCAGGTATTTTTCCTCTTGCTTTCAATATATTAATTTTATTAATACTCATTCTAATTGCTGTCTGGCTTTTCCAGGAAATTCAAAAAAGAAATAAAAAATGACATTAGATAAAATTTTAATAACAATTACTGGTTTTGTTGGAATTGTATTTACTTACTGGTTTTTTCTAATGAAGAAAGATAAAGAATTATCTGCAAACGGAAGTATTGACGTCATTGTTGAAGGAGGATACTCCCCTTCCCTGATATCTGTTAAGAAAGGACAAAAAACAACGCTTAATTTTTTGAGAAAAGATCAAAATCAATGTCTTGAAGAAATATTATTTCCTGATTTTAAAATAAAGAAGTATCTTCCCCTAAATAAGATCACGCCAATCGAAATCGAACCACAAGAAGCCGGAGAATACGGATTCGTTTGCAGTATGAACATGTTTCATGGAAAGGTGGTTGCGAAATAAATGGCTGAAATCAAAAAAACATTTCCCATAAAAGGAATGCACTGCGCATCATGTGTTCGTGTAATTGAGCGGGCACTGAAAAAAACAGAAGGAATCTCTAACGCCAGCGTTAACCTGGCAACAGAAGAAGCAACTATTAACTATGAATCTTCTAAGGTTGATGACAAAACTATTGAATCAGCAGTTTCAAACGTTGGATATAAAGCAATATTAAATCAGGAATCTAAAGATATCGATGCAGAGAAACAGGAAAAACAGCGTGAGATAAAGGATTTAAAAAGAAAGGCAATGTTTAGCCTTTTTTTTGGTGGACTAATTGTTTGGGGAAGTTTTCCAGGGCTTATGGATTTTGCTCCGGAGTTTCTTAAGAATTTTTATGTTCAATTAATTATTGCTACACCAATTCAATTCTGGGCGGGTCTTTCTTTTTATAAGGCAACAATTCCTGCTTTAAAACACCGAACTGCAAATATGGATACTTTGGTTGCTATTGGCACAACTGTTGCCTATGTCTATTCTGCCGTAGTAACTTTTTTTCCTAACTTCGTAATGAGTGCAGGAATTGAAGTCATGCCATATTTTGATGTTGCTACCCTGGTAATAGGACTTATTCTTCTAGGAAGATTTTTTGAAGCTCGTGCAAAAGGACAAACAAGCGAAGCAATTAAAAAATTAATTGGAATGCAAGCAAAAACTGCCAGAATTGTTAAAAATGGTAAAGAAACAGACGTGCCTATTGAAGAGGTAAAAATTGGGGACATCATAAGAGTTAGACCGGGAGAGAAAATTCCTGTTGATGGAATAATTACCCAAGGTGAATCATCAATAGATGAATCAATGGTTACAGGGGAAAGCATTCCGGTTGATAAAGCAAAAGGAGATATTGTAATTGGCTCAACCTTTAACAAGACTGGATCGTTTATGTTTAAAGCAAACAAGATTGGTCAAGACACTATGCTTGCGCAGATCGTAAAGTTGGTGCAGGAAGCTCAAGGCAGTAAAGCACCAATCCAAAGACTAGCCGATCTGATTTCCTCGTATTTTGTTCCGATTGTAATAATGTTGGCAATAGGCACTTTTGTTGTTTGGTATGACTTTGGTCCTGCCCCTGCTCTTCTTAAAGCGTTACTAAATATGGTTGCCGTTCTTATCATTGCCTGTCCTTGCGCAATGGGCCTTGCTACTCCCACAGCGGTTATGGTTGGAACCGGAAAAGGTGCAGAAAAAGGAATTCTAATAAGAGATGCGGAGAGTTTGGAAACAGCTCATAAAATAAACACTGTAATTTTTGACAAAACAGGAACACTTACTAAAGGTAAACCGGAAGTGACAGACATTGTTTCTCTTGATGGAATCAGTAAGGATAAAGTTTTATCTTACGCAGCTTCAATAGAAAAAGGCTCGGAGCATTCATTAGCAGAAGCAATAGTGCAAAAAGCAGATTCAGAAAAGATTAAGTATCAGAAAGTTGAAAAGTTCAAAGCAATTCCCGGACATGGAGTTGAAGGAGTGGTTGTTGGATCCAAGATCTATTTTGGGAACAGAAGGCTTATGCAAAGAGAAAAAATTAATATATCTACCTACGAAGATCAAGTTCAAAAACTGGAAGAGGAAGGTAAAACCGTAATGTTGCTCTCCGTGAATGGAAAATTAAAGGGGCTCTTTGCAGTTGCTGATCCGATCAAGGAGTCGTCGAAAGAAGGAATTAAAGAACTTAAAGCTTTAGGAATAGAAGTTGTTATGGTTACGGGAGATAACAAAAGAACAGCCAACGCAATTGCCAGGCAGATTGGCATTGACCAAGTCCTGGCAGATGTATTACCTGCAGATAAGGAATCCCAAGTTAGAAAATTCCAAGCAGAGGGAAAAATAGTTGCAATGGTTGGAGACGGAATCAATGATGCGCCGGCTCTTGCTTCCGCAAATGTAGGAATTGCAATGGGGTCAGGTACTGATGTGGCGATTGAATCAGCAGACATAACATTGGTAAATAAAGATTTGCGCTCAGTAGCCCAATCTGTTAAACTTTCTAAGCGAATTATGTCTACCATCAAGCTAAATCTATTCTGGGCATTTGGATACAACATAATTCTGATTCCCGTTGCTATGGGTGCTCTCTATCCCCTGTTTGGCTTACTTCTTAATCCAATTTTTGCTTCAGCTGCAATGGCACTTAGCTCAATTTCTGTTGTAACAAACTCCTTGAGACTAAAAGGAACAAAGATATGATTAATCAATTAATAACAGTTTTTCTAACAGGTCTTTTGGCAGGAGGATTAAGCTGCGCAGCAGTTCAAGGAGGACTTCTGGCTGCGACTATTGCTCAAAGAGAAGAAGAGCACTTAAAAGAAAAAGCTGCAAAAGGCAATGCTTTGCCTATACTTACCTTCTTAATTGCAAAATTAGCTGCATATACCCTTTTAGGACTTCTTCTGGGATGGTTTGGTTCCCTATTTCAGCTTTCTTTAACTTTAAAAATTTTAATGCAGGTTTTGGTTGCAGTCTTTATGCTTGGTAGTGCTTTAAGCATTCTTAATGTTCACCCGATTTTTAGATATTTCATAATTCAACCGCCAAAGTTTTTAACCAGAATAGTTAGAAAACAATCTAAAAGCGCAGATATATTTGCGCCAGGAATACTGGGAGCTTTCACCATCTTTATTCCCTGCGGAACAACTCAAGCAATGATGGCTCTTTCAATTGCATCAGGAAGTCCTATTAGTGGTGCCTTAATACTCTTTGCTTTTGTCCTTGGAACGTCTCCTGTTTTTTTCTTGCTCGGCTATTTTGCTACAAAATTAGGCAATGTTTTCCACGAAAAATTTATGAAGGTATTAGCTTTTGCAATTATATTTTTGGCAATTTTCAATCTTGATAATGCCATTGCTCTATCGGGAAGTAATTTGACTTTGGAGAATTTTGCAAAAGGAGCATGGTGTACGGTTAGTTTTTGTGACAATACTCCGCTACCATCTGCTGCCAATGCACAGGCATTAACAGATTTAACTATTGAGATTGGTCCGGGAGGATATACTCCAAATGAACTGACTGCAAAAGCAGGAGCAGATATAACTCTTCATCTAAAAAACGATGGCGGAGGTGGTTGTGCACAAGCCTTTACTATTCCTTCCTTGGGTGTACAAAGACTAGTTTCTAGCGGACAAAACGATACCGTTACCTTTAAGGCTCCAGGTGAAGCCACAGATATTGCTTTTATGTGTAGTATGGGAATGTATAGAGGAGTAATACACGTATTATGATAAAAAAGAAATTCAAAATTGATGGAATGCATTGCACAAGCTGCGCAATGAATATTGATGGAGAACTGGAAGATACACATGGTGTCAAATCTGCTTCAACTAGCTTTGCTAAAGGAATGGTAGAAGTGGAATTTGATTCTTCGAAACTAAGCGATAAAGACGTAATTAAGGTTATTAAGACTGCAGGCTATGAAGCTTCTGTTGTAGAATAAGTTACTTAGTGCCTTCTCCCCAAGAGGATAAATATTTTTTCTGTTCAGCAGTTAGCGTATCAATTGTTATTCCCATTGCTTTTAGCTTTAGGTTCGCAACTTCTTGGTCTAATTTCTTTGGTAAAACATAAACTTTGTTTTCCAATTTACCTTTGTTTTTAACAAAATATTCTGCTGCTAGAGCTTGGTTAGCAAAGGACATGTCCATAACTTCTGCAGGATGTCCTTCTGCTGCTGCTAAATTAACAAGTCTCCCCTCTCCAAGCACATAGAGTTTTTTCCCTGAAGGCATGGTGTATTCATCTAATGATTCTCTGATTCTTCTTTTTCCTTTTTTAACTTTTTCCAATCCAGCCATGTCAATTTCAATATCAAAATGTCCTGAATTTGCAACAACTGCTCCGTCTTTCATTGACTTCATAGCTGTAAGATCGATTACATGTTTATCTCCGGTTGCGCTAATGAAAATATCGCCGGTTCTAGTGGCATCTCTCATTTTCATAACCTTAAATCCATCCATTGCCGCTTCTAATCCTTTTACATAGTCAACTTCGGTAACAATTACATTTGAGCCCATTCCTTTTGCTCTCATAGCAATTCCCTTGCTGCACCATCCATATCCCGCTACAACAACTGTTTTACCTGCTAGTAGTAAATTAGTTGCGCGAATTACCCCGTCGATTGTGGATTGGCCTGTACCATATCTGTTGTCAAATAAATGTTTTGTGTCAGAATCATTTACGGCAATGACCGGGAGTTTTAAGGCCTTATCTTTTTCCATAGCCTTAAGCCTTATTACACCTGTTGTGGTTTCTTCAGACGAACCCATAATATTTTTCAGCTGATGTTTTCTTTTGGTGTGAAGCATATGAACCAGATCTGCACCATCATCCATAGTGATTTGCGGATTATAGTCAAGAACTGCATTTAAATGGTTGTAATAGGTTTTGCTGTCCTCCCCTTTAATTGCAAAAGTTGGAATATCATAGTCTTTTACTAGAGAAGCAGCTACAGAATCCTGAGTAGACAAAGGATTTGAAGCATTGCAGACAACTTTTGCTCCGGCAGCTTTTAAAGTAATTAAAAGATTTGCAGTTTCGCTTGTAATGTGAAGACATGCGGCGATTGTTAATCCTTTTAGGGGTTTTTCTTTGGTAAATCTTGCCTTAATGATTCTTAAAACCGGCATTTGCTGCTCTGACCATTCGATTTTAAGTTTTCCTTCTTTTGCTAGGTTTAAATCTTTGACGTCGTAATTTTTTGCCATCAGGTTTATAAGTTTAGCATAGTCTTATAACTTTGACTATACCTTTTTTTAAATTGCTCAATAGTAAAGCGATGTTCCTGAGTTCCATAATTTTCTATTGCATAGGTTGAGGCAACCGATCCCATTTGTCCGCATATTTTAAGATCAAATCCGCGCTGATATCCAGCCAGGAATCCTGCCCTCCATGCATCCCCTGCTCCGGTTGGATCAACTGCCTTTTTCGGTTTTACCGGTTTAATGTTTATGATCTTATTCCCTGTTTCAATTTGAGACCCTTTTGCTCCTAATGTAGTAATAATAATTTTGTCTTTAAATAATGATTTCCATTTTTTAACACGTCTTTTGATAAGTGTAATTTCATAATCATTTCCGATGACAATGCTAGCCTGACTGACTCCCAATTCAAGGTCCTCGTTTGAAACTTCTGTTAGGATGAATCCTGGATCGAAAATGTATTCTGTTTTTGATTTAATACATTGTTTTACCATGCTCATTGAGCTTTTTGCTCCTGTTGGACCAATAACCACCATGTCTATTTTTTTAGCAATTGAGCTTAGCTTTAATTTATGATTATTATCAGCTGCTCCATAGAAGTATCCCCAGATCTGATTATGATTTTTGTCTGCCATTACAAATCCTGTGGCCGTATGAAGACTTCGATCAATTAAGACATTTTTTGTGCTAACACCCGCTTTTTCTAAGTGTTTTTTGTATTCTTCAAAATCTTTTCCGGCATAAGAAAAAAGAGTGTGGTGGGTATTTAAGAGTCCAAGATTATAGGAAATGTTCCCCGCTACTCCCCCACAACGTCTTTCAAATTTATTTACGATAAAGGATACATTAATATTATGAATTTTATCCGGCATGATATGGTCTCCGAAGATTCCCGGAAAATCCATAATATAATCATAAGCAATACTTCCTGTGATAATTAACATAAGTTAATAATAAATTTAGTGTGGGCCCTAGAGGATTCGAACCTCTGACCTCTTCGGTGTAAACGAAGCGCTCTAACCAACTGAGCTAAGAGCCCTAATTTTTTTTGTGCGGATGAGAGGACTCGAACCTCCACGCTTTTTACGGCACAGCCACCTCAAGGCTGCGTGTATACCATTTCACCACATCCGCGTGCGTCTTATTTTATCAATTTTTTACCTAAAAAACCACGGGAGGATTGAATTGTCAAAAATGAAATGATATTATACTACCCTAATTCTCCAAAATGAGTGTTGAAAGAAATTATAAAGAAATTTTAAATGGGAGAAGCTCTGCTGTTAAAAAAGCTTTGGCTTTTGGTCAAGGAGGAAACTATGACTTCCACCCTGCTACAATTGAAGAAAAACATGCTTATCAAGTTGGTTTAGGAAAATGGATTATGGGAAAAAATCTGCCAGGTTTAGATCCTTCACTTTTTAATAACGGCAGCATGTGGAAAGGTTTTTGTTTTGAAATGATTGCATCTGGAAAATTTATTTTTAAAGACGAAAGTCCCGAAACGGATCATAAGAAATTAGCTCATCAAAAAATTGGAGAAATATTAAATGGCCAGATAACCGATGAAGGTGTTGCAAAATCAGCTTCAAAAGATGTACCAAGTTTTAGAGATGGTATTGATCTGGCGATCGACTACGTAAACTTTATTAATTATTGGGCACCGAAAATTTACGAAATTGATTTTGATGAAATTTCTCCAGAAAACGCTAATGATTTTTTTAGGATACACCGTCAAATCAAGCAAGATATTGGAGATCGGCACCCAGTTTTGGGAAGAATGGAGCTATTTTTAGACAAAAATCAGCATTTGGAAGGAAACATTGATGTTCTAGACTGTAATCAGGCTTTAGATGAATGTGATTACCTAGAAATTTTATTATTGGGGATAAGAGCTGAAAGTCTGACTAACTCTGTATTGACAGATGATCAAGGAATTAGAATAGTGCAGGACGAGATAGAAGCGGCGCGAGTTGATAGTTTTGATATCTCTTCCAAATTGGAAGATGTTCAAAGTTCAAGACAAAGAATCTTGCTGAGAATGGAAAACCCAGTGACTTATTTATTAGAAGAAAAACTAAATGCTGCCGTTAAGGAAGAGGAGTTTGAAAAAGCAGCGTATATAAGGGATTATGTCTCCGAAATAAGACAATTGGATTCTTGAGCTTTTGTTTTCAATATGGTAAAACGCAATCATGGCTTTTAAGGAAGCTTTTGTTTACTCTACTACAGATGAAGGAGAAAAACCTTTTCCGGTAAAATATTCTGGAGACCTACTTAGTCCTCTTGATTTCTCAGCCGCAGCTCAGGGAGTATTGGAAATTCCGGTGGGAATTTTTAGAACAAATGGCACCACAAGATATGGGTTTGCAGGTTATGCCAGGGCGCATGCTGATCTCTTGGGAGCAATGAGAACGGAAAATAACATAGACTCTTATCTTTTGGGCGGGCTTATTCTGCTTAATCAGAAAGTTTTTATGCTGACTTTTAAGGAAAATCCTGGAAAAGATGATGCTGAAAGAATAAAGAACATTGAGTCAATATTATCAAGAGTAAACAAAGGTTGTCTCAGAGATATAGTCACAGTTACTTGGTATGAAGATGGAAAACTGGAGTATGGATATAACTATTTCAGCAAGATAGATACAGCTGGAAAAGCTAGAACAGGAAACAAGAGATAAGTGCCCAGAGGGAGAGTCGAACTCCCATATCCTTGCGGACACTAGCACCTGAAGCTAGCGCGTCTGCCATTTCGCCATCTGGGCTTAATAATCAATTTTAACAGTACTGATTCTCATTGACAAGGCTAGGGACTATAAAAAGCAATTTCTTACTTGTTTGTATTATCGCTCTATTGTTATTTTTAAGTAGTTATTTTATTCTGAATAAAAGTCAAAATGAAAATAAAAAGTACTGCTTTTGAGAACAATAAGAACATTCCTAAGAAGTACACGTGTCAGGGAGATGGCATCAATCCTCCTTTGTCATTTAGCGACCTTCCTCAAAATACAAAGAGCTTGGTTTTAATTATGGATGATCCAGATGCTACTATTGGAACCTTTGTTCATTGGTTGATTTTTAATATAGATCCAATAATTAATAATTTGCTTGAAAACTCTTCACCAGCAGGTTCAGTTCTAGGCAAGAACAGTGCATCGTTAAACGAGTATGTTGCTCCTTGTCCCCCATCAGGTATTCATAGATATTTTTTTAAACTTTACGCTTTAGATACTTTACTTAATTTAACATCAAAGGCAGATAAGAAAGAGGCTGAAGAAGCAATGATTGGACACATTCTAGATAGAGCAGAGCTGATTGGTACATATCAAAAAGGTAGTTTAGTCTGAGGTCTGCGAGTTTTTCCAGGACTTTGCAATTCTTTCTATTGCCACGATATAGGCAGCTTCTCGTAAAGACACTTTATGTTTTTTCATTGCGTCAAAGACTTTTCCCGCAGCATGCTCCATCTTGGTTTTTAGTTTTTCAAAAACCTCTTGCTTAGTCCATTTTTTATTGTAAATATTTTGGTACCATTCAAAATAGCTTACAGCAACTCCTCCTGAATTTGAGAGAATATCGGGAATTATGGTAACCCCTTTTTTTTCCAATATTTGATCAGCTTCCAAAGTTGTTGGCCCATTGGCCATTTCCAATAAAAACTTGGCTTTTACTTTTGAGGCATTTTTTTCATTGATGGCATTTTCTAGAGCCGCAGGGATTAATATGTCAACTGGAAGTTCTAAGATTTTTTCAGGAGGAATTTCCTCACCGCCTAATTTATCTCTGTTTCTTATATCGCAAACTGATCCGACGCAATAGCATTGTGCAATTAATCCTTTTTCTTCTTTGCATTCCATTACCCTGTCAATATTCGGTATGCCAGCAGGAATATAAATTGAACCTTTGGAATCAGAAAGGGCAACAATTTTTAGACCCTCTTTTTGTAAAAAAGAAGCGACATATTTTCCTACATTGCCAAATCCCTGAACTGCAACAGTTAAGCCTTTTGGATTTATATTCATTAATCTTAAAATTTCAAGTAGTGCATATGCTCCACCAAGACCTGTTGCCTCAGTTCTGCCAAGTGATCCACCTTTTTCAAGAGGTTTGCCAGTAACAACTGCGTGAGCATTTTCGTTTTCAGTAATTGATTTATATTCATCAACGATCCAACTCATTATCTTTGGATTAGTGTTAACATCCGGAGCCGGTACATCCTTATGAGGACCAATGATGTCAAACAGTTTACGGGTGAATTCACGAGTAAGTCCTTCTAGCTCGTTCTCTGATAAAGTCTTCGGGTCAACTATAATGCCACCTTTCCCTCCGCCAAAAGGAATATCAATTACGGCATTTTTCATGGTCATCCAAAAAGACAAAGCTTTTACTTCACTCATAGATACTTCAGGATGATATCTTAGTCCCCCTTTGTATGGCCCCATTATGTTATTGTGTTGTATTCGATAACCCTTAAATGTTTTTAAGTTACCGCTATCCATTTTCACAGGAATATCCACCTGCGTGATCTTATCTGGTTCTAAAAGCCTGTTGAATAAAAGCGGATCCAAATTTATTCTTCCTGAAGTTTGTTTGAGTTGTTTCTTTGATCTGACCCAAGGATCGTCGTTCATAATAGTCAATATTATAAACTCTTTCCAATTAGATGTTCAATATCTTTTTTTACCGCAACACGGTTATCAGAAGACTGTTGAGCATTATTCCCGTAACATATCCGAGAATAGACCAGACAATTAAATTGGCGAAGCCATAGAAATTTGTCATAATGGAATAACTTTAAAAGACCAAGGTAAGTGAAAAAACAAAGAAATGTAAAAAAAATGCAAGAAGTTGAATAATTTTATTTATTGTTCTAAGATTAAATTATGATTGCCCTAAATATTGAAGATAATTCAATTAAGCTTCTGGATATCAGAAAAGCTTTGTTCGGTAAATTGACTCTCCTCTCTTTCACTAAAAATGATTTTAAAAAGACAGAACAATGGGAAGAAAAAGCTCCTGTAATAAAGCAGGAAGTAGCAATCTCCATTCCTGATTCAGCTGTTCATTTACTACGAATTAGCTTGCCAGCAGAAACTCCCAAAGAAAATATCCCCTCTTTTTTAATGGAACAAGTGCGTGAAAAATTAGATATACCAATAGATAAAATGATTTTTGATAGCGCTATTGTGGAAAGAACAGACTCCGAAATTAATGCAATTTTTGTTGGAGTTGAATTTGATAAATTAGCTCGATTCTATAGAGCTTGGAGAAGAATTGATTTAAGTCCGGTAGTTTTAACTACGCAAGCCCTTTCCTATTTTGAGGGATTAAAACTTTCTCTTGAAGAAAATCAGACAGGGCTTAGTGTTAACGCAGAAGATGACTGTCTTTACCTGTTATTTTATGACAAATATGGTCCCATAAAATCAAAAACACAAACGGTCGAATTTGATAAAATGCCGAGCAAGATAAAAGATGCCATTTTAGAGTTTGAAAAAGAACGTGGTCATAGAGTTAATAAAGTTATTCTTGGCGGAGATCAAGGTGAAGATATTGTATTTTCGGAAATAGGTCAGGATGTTGACTGTGTCAAAGCAAGAGAGGTTGTTGAGGATTTAATTATAAAAAATAATTTAAAGCTTAAAGATGATTACACTGCAAAAGGTTCATTCTTAGACACGATCGGCTTGGGTTTAATCTTTTTTGACAACAATAAATTTAATTTAATCAAGAACAACTTTGAGCAAATAATGCAAAGCATAATAATAGAAGAAAAACCTGAAGAAGTTAGCAAAGATGAAGACGATAAAGAAAAACAGGAGGTTAAAGAGGATTTGAAGAAGTCTAAAGTTGAAAAGAAAGCAGAAGAAACGGGAGAAGTTGATGAAGATGAGAAAAAGAAGGAAGAAGATCAACAAGAAGATTCAAAGGCTATAGCTCTACCTGAGAATAGAAAAAGAAACATTCTTCTTGTTCCCTCAATAATTTTTCTTATTACGGTTGCGATTGCTTTTGCTGGACTTTACTTTTACACAAACGGAGCTTACAAACAATTATTTTCAACTGCTTCAGTAAGAAATGTTTTTCAAAAGCCTACACCTATTCCAACAGCCATTCCAAGCCCTACTCCGAAGCCTATCGCAAGAGAGGATTTGAAATCACAGGTGCTTAATGGTAGTGGAAAAGAGGGCGCAGCCTCAGTCATTGCTAAACAACTAACTGCCAAAGGATATAAAGATGTAAAAACGGACAATGCCGATAATTACGATTACAAAGGCATTACCATTAAGGTCAAAGACGAATATAAAACTTTTGTCGAAAAAGACCTTAAAGACCTATCTGCCGAAGTAAAAAATTTAGAATCCTCGTCCTCCTTTGATATTATTGTTATAGCGGGAAAATAGTTTATCTGGGTTGAACTTGAGTGTTTGGAACTTGAGGAACCTTTATTCCTGTATTTCCGACTCCGTAATTTCCTGTACTAACATAAGGAAGCCCATAAATTATAAATAATACTAGAACGATCAGTACTAGCAATGCTGCTAATAAACGTCCTGCTTGGCTTCTTGGTGCATCATTATGTTCATGATACTCGTCTTCATATTCGTGATCATGAATATGTGGATGAACATGCTCGTCCATATATCGATCTGTCATTTTTATCACCTCCTTACTCAAAATTCTATTTCTTGCTATTCAAGATTGAAGAAAAATAGAGTAAGAGGGGGGTAAGATTTAGCCTATTTTTTTCAGGGCATCATCAATGTCAATCCCATCTCCCAGTACGGGTTTAAAAATGTCTCCTATTTTCTTAACCCGGTCAACAATGTTTCTTATCGTATAGTTGTTTGGAGAAAGACCGGTTTTAACTTCTTCCCAAAAAAGAGGAGTAGAAACTGTCGCTCCCGGAACAGGTCGAACTGAGTATGCCGCAGCAAGAGTCTGACCTCTTACATTTTGTAAAAAATCCAAATAGACTCTTTTTTGGCGATTAGATGGATTTCTTATTATGCTCGTAGTCTTTGGCAGTTCATTCTGCACAAGAGTAACAATTATTTTTCCTAAAACCTTTATTTGTTCATAAGTATATTTTGAACCAGTAGGTATGTAGATATGCATTCCTGTTGCTCCTGAAGTTTTAGGATAAGAAGCAATTCCTAACTTATCTAGGATTTTTTTTACTGCTAAAGCTGCTTCGATTACATAGTCAAATGAAATGTCTTCCGGATCAAGATCGATTACCATAAAATCCGGAAAATCCAGATTTTGAATTCTGGAGCTCCAAGGATTTAAATCGATGCAGCCAAAATTAATTAGATATATTAATGATTCTTCATTTTGGCAGAGATAGTACCTGACATCTTTTTCTTCGTGTTCTGATCTTATTTTTGTAGTTTTAATCCATTTTGGTAAAGTCGGAGGCATATTTTTTTGATAAAAATCTTCACCATCAATACCATCTGGATATCTATGTAGAGATTCGGGTCTGTCGATTAGATAAGGCATGATTATTGATTTCATTGCAAGATAATAATCAATTAAGTCTTTTTTTGTGTAACCTTCATTAGGCCAAAAGATTTTGTTAAGGTTAGTTAGCTTTAAATTGACCGACCCTACCTTAATAGTTTTTTTAATTTTATCTTTCTCTTGCAAGTTAATTTCTTCATCTTTTGGCAGTTCTATTACAGGTTCATTGGCAGATTTATCCTCTCTTATTCCGATTACGACCGGTTGTCTCATATTTAAGCCTTTTGTCCATTCAGAAAATTTAACTTCCACTACAATTTCAGGCTTTACCCAAGTAACTGGCATATTAGTTTTCGGAAGAGTATTAAAAGGAGATGTATTTGTAACTATTAAATCAAGTTTTTCCTTTAGCTCTCTGAGACCTTGCTCGTTTACTTTAGGATTTGCATGTCCGATATATAACAGTTTTTTATTTTGATATGCTCCGAGAACTAAAGCTCCCAAGTATTTTCTGCTGCCTCTTGGTTTAGTATATCCGCAAATGACCGCCTCTTGTCTTTGATGGGTTTTAATCTTTAGCCATGCTTTTGTTCTTTTTCCGCTTAGATATAAACTATCTTTTTTTTTAGCAATAATTCCCTCCATGTTTTGTTTTTCAATTAATCGAAAGAAGTCCTCTCCTTTTTCTTCAATATGGTCAGAGTATTTTAAAAAAGGATTCTCAGGTATTATGTCTTTTAAAAAACTCTTCCGCTTTACAAGCGGAATACTTTGAAAATTATATTCATCGTAATAAATGAGGTCAAAAATATAGTAGACTATTCTTCCTTCCTCATTTCTGTGATAATTTTGTAGAAGTTCAAAAGAAGGCTTCCCTTTTTCATCTAAAACAACTATCTCTCCGTCAAGAACGACATTTTTTTTAAAATCTTTTAAGGCATCAAAAATTTGTCGAAATTTTGTATTGTAAGAAATAAAATTCCGTGAATAAAGTTCTATATCATTATTTTCAACTTGGGCAATTGCTCTGTAACCATCCCATTTTATTTCAAACACAAAGTTATCGTTGTTAAATGGCTTGGCTATTAAAGTTGTTAGCATCGGTTTTATCTGTTTTGGCAAACTGCATTTAGGAATATGGGAAAAATTAATTTCTTCAGAGTTCTCTTCAAGTTCAGTCATTGTTTTTTTTGACAATACTGATCGGTCATTAAGGTCAATTTTTGTATCTGCAAATTCGTCCCGTTTTTTTATTAATAACCAATTCTTCTCACTGTTTTTAATTTTCACTAATCCATATTCACCTTTTAATTTCTTGCCTCTTAAGATTATTGTTAATTTTCCATTAGTAAGATCTTTTTTTATTGATTCCTTGTTACGACTTTGATAAGTTCCAATATCCCAAACTATCACTGTTCCTGCACCATAGTTTCCTTTTGGAATAATTCCTTCAAAGGTTAGATAATCGAGCGGATGATCTTCTGTCATTATTGCCAATCTTTTGTCCTGAGGATCTACCGAGGGACCTTTTGGAATTGCCCAGCTGACCAATACCCCACCAATTTCTAGTCTAAAGTCATAGTGTAGATGAGAAGCAGCGTGTTTTTGGACCACAAAATTAAATCCTTTATTTGGTTTATGTTCCCCGGGAGGTTCAGGAGTGCTTTTGAAGTCCCTTTTCTTTTTATACTGTTCCAAAACCATATTAGTGGATTAGTCTTGCTTGCTTCTGTTGTTCTAGGCTTGCTTTTAGTGCTGCCATTAAATCATCTACTTCTGTTGGTTTTGGAGCTTCTCCATGAGTTTTTGGAGTTTTTCCCTGACTTTTTTCCTTAATAACTCTTTTAAGCTCTTTAATATATGTGTCTTTATATTCTTCCGGTTTGAATGGCTCAGTTAATTGATCAATAAAAGATAACGCCATTTCAATTTCTTTATGTGAAACCTCCTCTTTGGGAATCTTTAGCTCAGGCTGCCTTATTTCCTCTTGGAACCTCATCTGATTTAGAACTAAGATATTACCTTCTGGCTTAACTACTCCCAGATGCTCCCTGTTTCTGATTACAAATTTAGCAATTCCGACTTTTTTAGATTTCTTTAATGCTTCTCTTAAAAGAACGTAGGCTTTTCCTGATCCTTTTTGAGGTTCAAGATAATATGGTTTCTCAAAATATATTGGGTTTATTTCATCTTCACTTGCAAAATCGATAATATCTACTGTATTTGTCTTTCTTGCATTAGCTTTTTCAAAATCCTGTTGAGTAAGAACCACGTAATCTCCTTCTTCGTATTCATATCCTTTAACAATATCTTCATACGGAATTTCGTGACCGTCTTTTTTGCAGATTCTGGCATATCTAATTTGCCCCATATCCTCTTTATGAAGCATGTCTAAATCTAGATTCTTGGCATTTACGGCGCTGTATAATTTGATCGGAATGTTTACCAAACCAAAACTAACAGATCCTGACCAAATTGATCTCATTGTCTTTACGCTTTCTTCCATAGAAAATCCTCCTGCCCAGTATTAAATTAATAAATTACTGTAAGAATGGGAGATATTTGAGGTAACGAAAAAGTAAGACTACAAGTAGTTTATCGTGTTGAAATAAAAGCTGTAAATCTCTAGTGATTGGAAGAGTGTTAGCTTGTCCGGTTTTATGTGATCAAATGATTTAGTTATTAAGAATTTCTTTATTAGTTTTCGATCGATTTTACTAGCTAACTTTACTGATTCAACAAAAGGAACAGTTCCATCGTTTTGATCGTGAATAATAAAAATTGGAGTTTTGAAACTTGAAATGTTAGAGTCAGGACTTGCTTGCTTAAGTTTTAATATTTCACTAGAAGATATGGGATGGTTGTTTTTCTGTTCTAAAAGCGTAAGCAGATTCTGACTTTTTAAAACCGATGTTGCCGTTGATTTTAAATAGGGATCTTGTTTCCAAAAATGAACTTTTCCATTGTAGGTATAACTTTTCAATGAGATACTTTTGATGTAATCTTTTAAATTAAAATATCCCGCAAAAAATACAAATGCGTGAAGCTTTCCTGACATTTCCGGTTTCTCGGCGGCGATCATGGCCATTGATGCTCCGGAGGAAAAACCCATTATAGAGATTCTGTCCTTCCTAACATCTTGTCTGGAATTTAAATATCTGAAAGCATCGATAAATGTATTCGGATTATCAGAAAAAGATTCTCCTTTAGAAACCTTTTTGTTTTTTGGCCAGATTACGATATAGCCTAATTTGCTAAGATCCTTACTTGCATTTAACATCCCTTCATTATCTTTCTCTTGCAGCTTAATTCCTGAAGCCATTATTACTGCGGGGTATTTCCCTCTTTTTTTTGGAATAAATAAATCTGCTTCTGCTTCTGAGTTTGATCCCAAACTGATGATTCTATGAGTTGGGTCGGGAAAAATATCGAGCGGTTTAATTGGAATGTTTGGAAATGTTTGAAGCACCAAAAAGAGAGGTTTTATGTTTATTTTTAAAAAGGCAAAAATAAGTACGAGACAACCTAAAGTCAGAGTAACAGGCTTAACAATTCCTTGAATCTTTCTCACAAGTTAAACATAAATCATTACATTTAAACTTGGTTTAGAAGAATGATAACTTTGTGTAAGAATTAAGAGTTATTTCTCTCTTTCTACGGTGACTGTACATTCTGTAACAAGCGCTGCAATAGCTCCTACTCCTGCGAGTACCGGTGCAATAGCCGCTCCTATTAAGCCGATTGTTAAGGGAAACTGGACGATTTCTTTTCCATTTTTATCTTTGATTATTATTCTTCGTACATTTCCCTCTTTTATGATGTCTTTTATTTTTTCAAGAAGTTTTTCTCCTTCAATCTTAAAAGACTCTTCAGTGGTTGTAGATTTTTTGTTATTTGTTCTCTTTTTTGTTGGCATAAGCAATTATCACCTACCTTGGTAAGAATATATACTAAAGATTTTATTAAAAAATGTCAATTTTCCAAGGTCAATTCTTACTTGACTCTTACAGGTCTATATGGAAAAAACGTGCGTAAGAGATATATTTTGAATAGGAAATATCAAAATTATGACAGATCCTAATAGGAAGGGAGGTGAATTCAATGCCTACTATTATAAATAATCCGCCAGCCTCAGAGTCAGATGGAGGGGGCATGGGTTTTCTTGTTGGAATAGTTCTACTAATAATCGTTGTTCTTTTATTTTTTTATTATGGCCTACCGATAATAAGGGGAACAATTGGGGGTGGTGCACCACAAATAAATGTTCCGGGAAAAATTGATGTAAATGTTAATCAAAATAAATAAAACTTAGTAAAAAAATTCAATTAATAATTAATTAAATTTCCTGAAAGGAGGTGAAATGTATGAAAGATAATGATGAAAAAAAACAAAATGGGAAAGCAGGAGTTAATCCTTTAGCTGCAGGAGTTGCGGGAGCCGTAATTGGCGCAGGAGTTGCTGTCGCAGGTACTGCCGTACTAAAAAACAAAAAAAATCGTGAAAAAGTAAAGAATATGTTCATGAATGTCAAAGGGCAAGCTAAGGACTATGTGAGAGACTTACGTCATTCGGCAGAAGAAAAAAAAGAGGATATGGAAGAAAAACTAGATGAAGGAAAAAAGGAGGCAAAGAAAATCTCCTCTTCCGTAAAGGAATCTGCCCATCATGCACACAGAAGCGTAGCAAGATAATATCAGTTAATTAACAGATACTGAGGGGTTAATGGTGTTAATCCTGCTTCTTTCTGAGAGTTATTTAGCAACAGGAAGAGTGAAAGAAAAAATTGATCCTTTCCTGTTGCTGCTTTCTACCCATATTTCTCCATGCTGACGAACAATGATTTCTTTAGAAATGAATAGTCCCATCCCAAAGCCGGAAATATTTCCGTGCTTTTCTTTTCCTCTGTAAAATCTTTCAAATATTTTTTTATGATTCTTTTTAGGTATTCCCCTGCCAAAATCCTTCACGCTAATTTTTACATGTTTTCTGTCAGACGATATAACAATAATTATTTTATTTGCATTCGGAGAATACTTAATAGCGTTAGTTATTAAGTTGTAAAGTACTTGCTGGATTCTAATTTTATCAGCAATTACTTCCTCCTTGATTTCTCCTATTTTTTCTAGTTCGTGACTTTCTGAAGCGTATTGAAGATCGATAAGAGTTTTAGTTACTAGATCATCTATGTCAATTCTCGTCATATTAAAATTTAATTTTCCCGAAGTAATCTTGCTAACATCAAGCAAATCACTTATCAGAATACTCAAATTATCAATCTGTTTATTTATTCTTTTTAAGAAATAACTGTTTCGTTGATCTTTGTTCATTTCCATCCTTTTTTCTAATATCTGGGTAAAGGCCTTAATAGATGTTATTGGGGTTTTTAATTCATGGCTTGCTATGTTAATAAATTCATCTTTTTGTTCCATTAACGCTCTCAGAGCTTGTTCTGTTTTTTTTCGTTGTAGGATTTCTCTAGTTACATCTCTGACTGTGGCTATGATAAATTTTTCTCCATTTTTATTTCTTACTAATTTTCCGCTATAACTTTCAATCCATTCTTTTCCGTTCTTTTTATTCTCTATTTTTATTACAGAGCTATTAAATACTTCGCCCTTTAAAACTCTCGCAGATGGCCATTTAGAATAAGGAATTAATTTGTTTGTTTCCAAATCTCTTGACCTTATTTTTGTAATCTTATCGTTAATGAATTCGGTTTTTGATTTATATCCATAAAGTTTTACAGCAATTTTGTTTACAATTAAAACTTTCCTTTTTTCATTGAAAATGACAACACCCTCATTTAAGTTATCGACAAAAAAATCCATTTTTTTAAGGCTTTGCTCTAATTCATTTTTTTCTTTTTTTATTTTAGGCAGAATTTTTTCGAGTTCCCTCTGAAGAGAAAGAAAGGCATTTAAGTGTTTTGTTGATTTGATTTTTCTGTTAACTACCATAATCTAAAATCCCCGATGTAATCATGGGGGTACTTCATTTTCAGTTTTTTAATTCTGGCTTCATCTTTCATCTTAGGTAAACCCCATCTAGATCTGTGTTGATCAAATCTATTTGCTAATTTTGAATCAAAAAGATACCATCGGCTTTTTCCAATCGCGAAAGCCTCAGTTGATCTGTTTACAAATCTTCCTTGAGTTTGATTTGCTTGATCATCATCGTCTGGTAGTGAATCTCCGGGGTGGATGTAAACATCTATGTTGCCTGGTCTTGTGTTCACTGGTTTAAATTTAAGCTCAGTTCCAAATAGATAATCTACTTTTTCCCATCCATCAACATGCTTAACTATCTCTACAGTTAATTCTGTTCTTGCTTTTCCGTTAGAATCTGGATTATCAAAAGCATAATTAATAACAAACCTGAGTAAGCTAGCGCCTGTTTTTGCGGGACTATTCCCTATCTCTTTTTTAACTAATTTTCCAATATCATGATTATGACGGCCCTCCTCTTCTTCTCCGTCAATAATTGTTGCAAACCCCAGTATTTCTCCAAAAATGTTTCGGGCTACAAGAGGGTGATTGTTCTTTTTTCGTAAATTGGAGCGAAATTTATCTAGATGTAGTGCTTCTATTTCTCCCTTATGCCCTAGGATATAAATCTTTGAAAAATGGGAGCTATTAATTCTAAGTAAATTTAAATATTGCTGCGCTTCGTCTGACTCAAAATCAAGAGGATCAATCCTAGAAACGTCTCCTCTTAAATATTCAAAATATTCTTTCGCTTCTTTAGAATCGAGCGGGAAAGGACATTGGTCAAGTAATTCCTGCGAAATCGGCGGATTTTCTGGGAGAGGAGTTTGGATTGGTTTCCTTGGATAAGAGACATATTCCTGAGCAGGAGCTTTTGTCTTAGTTTCACCAAGTAAATATTTAACTCTAAGCGGTTTAATTTTGTGATTAACCAAATAATTATGCACAAAACCCCACTCATCATGATCAATTACAAATAATTCTGTTGGCCTTTGAACAAATCTTCCTTCTGGTTGTGCTTGTTTGTCTGGAAGTGAATCACCTGCGTGAACATAAACATTCATGCTATCATAGCCAACATGAGTAAACATTAATTCATGCTCGAAGAGGTAATCTGCTTTTTCCCATCCATAAACATGTTTAACTACCTCAGCTCCCAATTCGGTTCTGGTCCTTCCCATATAATCCGGATTAGAAAAAGCGTGCTCAAGAATGTGAACCAGAAAGCTTCTTCCTGTTTTTGAACGGTTTTTTTTATCTTGCATTTCATTTATTACAACTAAATTAGTAATCTTATCTACGTTTCGAGCATTTTCTTTGTCTTGAATTGTGGCAAACCCCAATATCTCTCCAAAAATATTTCGGCCTACAAAAGGGTGGTTGTTTTCATTTTGTAAATTAGCGCAGAATTCATCTAGTCCAAGAGTTACTACTTTACCATCTCTACCCATTTCATAAACTCCTCCGAAACTTGAGCTATTAATTCTAAGTAAATTTAAATATTGCTGCGCTTCGTCTGACTCAAAATCAAGAGGATCAATCCTAGAAACGTCTCCTCTTAAATATTCAAAATATTCTTTTGCTTCTTTTGACCCGAGTGGGAAAGGACATTGATCAAGTAATTCTTGCGAAATCGGCGGATTTTCTGGGAGAGGAGTGTAAGTTGGTTTTATGATCTTGCGAGCTTTTTTTGTTTCAGAAACATTCCCAGTAGACTCTCTGCCTGGTTTCGGAAAAAAATTATCTCTTTGGTTTCGTTCTGCTGGACAACTCATAGTTTTTCTTTATAGTTGGCCGAATTATAGTACAAAGCTCATGATCATGCAAACCTAGAAAGCTTCAAAGAGGAATAAAAGCTGGGAAGCTTGGATTCGAACCAAAATAAACGGATCCAAAGTCCGTTGTCCTACCATTAGACGACTTCCCAATGTATATGTATTATACCAAGATCGAGAAATAAATTGAAGCTTTGAGTTATTGATGGTTTTGTTATACTAAAAAAAATGATTAATGAAAATTTTGTTTACTTGGGACTTATTTTTAATTTTACTGGAAGCCTAAGCTATATCATAGACGTAATTAAAGGTAAGGCAAAACCAAACAGAGTTACATGGTCTTTGTGGGCGCTTGCTCCCCTAGTTGCGTTTTTTGCAGAATTAGGTAAAGGAGTCGGAATTCAATCTTTAATGACATTCATGGTTGGTTTTGGACCATTGTTGGTTTTATTTGCTTCTTTTATAAATAAAAAATCATTTTGGAAAATAACTTTATTTGACATTTTTTGTGGAGCATTATCTTTATTGGGATTGGTATTCTGGTTTATTCTAAAAGAAGGAAATTATGCAATAATTTTTAGCATTATTGCTGATGGATTAGCTGCTATACCAACAATAGTTAAATCTTTTAAAGCACCAGAGACAGAGAGCTACTTTATTTTTTTCGCAAGCGCAATTAGTGCGTTAATTACTCTATTGACAATAAGGGAGTGGACATTAGCAAATTTTGTTTTTCCTTTATATATTTTGGTAGTATGTTTAGTTCTTACTTTTCTTATTAAATTAAGATTAGGACTAATTTTAAAAACTTACCTATTGGGAAAGCCATGAAGATATGCCTTCTGAAAATTTTTTTGACTCGTAGGCTTCCTTAAAAAGATAGTAAATTTCTACAAATCTTATCTTGGCATTATTTCCGTGAAGTGTTGGTCCAAACATTTGATCGATAAGCACCGCTAAATTAGGTTCTGAATCATAAAATTCATACATATGTCTCATGGAAGCTAAGTAAAAAGTGGCATTAAATATTCCTTCGTCGTCCATATCTGCTATTTTCTTTTTATCCATGTCAATGTCCTCATCAACGACATCTTCAAACTTTTTGTTGAACCGTAGGATATCTTCTTCTATTGTCTGGTTCCTGGCGTCAAGAGTGTCGCTTGTTATTCCTGGAAGGTCAACACCATTTTTTTCAGCTTGCATCGAAAGTACGAAAAAACAGACAGCAGCTCCATTAATAGACGCTATAAGGCTTTTGGAATCCATGTGTCTTGGAGATTTTCCGTGAAGATCCAGCATGGATGAATAGGCTGCCGGAGAATGATCTTGAAACTTTTTTATCAAAGACTTTCTTAAATCATTGCCACCAATTCTTAAAGTCGAGTAAGCTTCCTCAGCAACCTCCTTGGATATTGGAAATAAAGGAACTGGATTAATAGGTTCTGGTGAGCTATCTTGTTCTTTTCCCATGAGCGAAATTATACTATAAGGTTAAAACTTGCGCAAACCCGAGGTTATTTGAACTTATCGGGAAACATTTCTCGAAGAGAAGGATTTGAATTTTTGTCAGAATCAGAAATTATTTTTGGCTCTTCTGGCCAGGTAATGTTAATATCCGGATCATTCCAGGTAATGGCTCTTTTTCCATCACTTCCTTTGTAAACTTCGCTTACAGCGTAGAAATATTCAACAGGATTATCCCCAAGGGTCATAAAGGAGTTTCCAAGGCCATTTGAAATTATTATAGATTTTCTGGGAGTATATGGATCAGTAAGGTCAAAAGTAAATGATTGATATTGGCAAAAAGTTTCGGAATCTGGCCTGATGTCGGCAATTGCAATGAATATTTTACCGGTTATCGGAGTAACGATCTTATCTTGTGGTTCTGCATGGATTCCCCGTAAAACCCCGGGATTATTATACGAGAGTGCCCACTGTTTAATTGAGATTGGTCTCCCCAAAGCTTGTTCGATTGCGGGAGTTCTGGCAAATTCTTGATAAAATCCCCTATCGTCAGCAAAGAGTTTTCTTTCGAAAACTAATAACCCTTTAATTTTTGTTCCGTAAATCTTATATTCCGGATCATCAACAATAATTTTTAATTCGTCCTGACTCATAGATTCATTATAGTATGTTTTATTAAATCTTACTATATCTGTGGAATATTTAGCTTAGTCTTTATAAGTCTGTAGTAGCTTCTGATTGTCTCCAAGTCTTTTTGCATATAAACGGATTGCTTCTTCGTTACTTCTTTTGGCTCTATGCCTGCAGATGATTTATTTAATTCAAAAATAAAAACTTGTACTTGAGGAGTGTCAATTTGTTTAAAAGAATAATTTTTAAAAAGAAACTTGAGTTCAGGATTTTCAAACCAGCAAATGTTTAAACAGGAATATACATAGTGCCTTGACTTATTAACTAATTTTTGAGGCTTTTCATTTGCGGAAACAACAACATTTATTTCAAAAGGATACCAGAACATGTCTCCGTCTAAAGCAGAATCTTTATTAATAATTATTGTTTCGTATTTGTTTAAGTTTTTAGTAACTTCTGCAGTTGTCTCATACTTCCAAATATTGGAATTAGTTTGTTTAATTTTATAATTTTGAATTATAAACAAATAAGACAAGCTAAAAAGAGAGATTGAAATCAAAATTATATATTTTTTCTTTTCATAGAGGTTTAAAATTACAAGAGAAGAGCTGAATACAATAAAAGGCAACAAATAGTGAATTAGATAAGGATGGGTAAAGGATGCCTGAGTATAGAAAATTAGATGTAAGAAGCCAAATAAAAACAAGCAAAAAATTACTACATGAGTATTTGTTAATTTTTTCGTTTTAAAGTTTTTGTAAACTTTATAGATCCCAATAGCAGACAATAATACTACAACAGGGTTAAAATAAATAAATGCCCGCAAAGCTATTGCCGAGAGCCAGTAAAATGGCCAAAAAGTAAGTTCTAGAAGTCCCGTAAAGCTTCTGTGAGCAACAGCAAATTGTAAATCCCCTAACCCGTTCATTATCCAGGAAAAGTAAATAATTAGGATTATTACTACTATTCCCGAAACAAGCGGGAGTAATAAGCCTTTTTTTAATTTTTTATTTTTGTGAAAAAGCGGAAGGATGCAAACTGAAAATATGGCCATTGGCCAATCACTTAGTGTGCCAAGTATTGTAGAAATAACCCCAATTATTAGATATTTTTTTTCACCTGATTTAAGAAATTTTAGAGAAGAATAAAGAGTTAATAAAACGAAAAATAGAACAAGAGGTTCCTGACCAATTAACTTTCCGAATATAGTTGATGCAGGAATAATAGAGGTGACCAAGAGCAAGATGTAGCCTAATTTTTTATTTAATAGATTCTTTCCGATAAAATAAATAAGTCCATATGCGCCAAAGGAAAAAATGATTACGGTTAACCTGCCTACCCAAAACGATTCTCCAAAAATTCTAAAGAGAATTGATTCAATAAAAGATAATAATGGCGGATGATGTTGAAAATATGTTGGATTGGTCGGTATCTTTGGTGATACGGAGATAAGGTTGCCTAATTTGGTTTCAAAGTAACCAAATTTATTGTAATTATGAGCAATTAGCGAGTAAACACTAAAATTTGTCGCATTAGGGCCAACATAAGGTAGATTGATTCCTTGGACAAGATAATAGGAAAAAATTAAAAAAGGAATTAAGAAAAGAAAAACTTTTCTAAACATAAGCTTATTGCATTATATCAGCATGAGCAGCGAGGATTAAATTAGCATTAACGTGCAATTTTAGGCTCATTCTGCTATAATACTCTTCATGGCAGTACTTATCCTCCACGGAATAAATGGACACGCCGGCATACACTGGCAGCAATGGCTGCAAAAAGATTTAGTTAAAAGAGGCTATGAGGTTATCATGCCTGATCTCCCTGATTCCGATAAACCTGATCGCAAAAAATGGCTTAAAACAGTTAGAAAGCTAGTCAAAAATCTTAATCACAAGGACTTAGTAATTGTTGGTCATTCTTTAGGTGTTGTTTCAGCTTTGGATTATTTGGAAAAGACCAAAACCCCAATAAGAGCTCTTCTTTCTATTTCAGGATTTTTTGAAAATTACGGTTCAGACCTGAATAAGTATTTCTTAAAAGAAAAAGATATAAATTTCAAAAAAGTAAAAGAAAAAGTTCTTGAAAGCTTTGTAATTTATGGAGACAATGATCCATTTGTCCCTCAAGATACTCTTGAAAATTTGGCAAAAAATCTTGACGTCGAACCTTTTGTCATTGCCAGAGCAGGTCATCTTAATGCAGAAGCAGGATATACAGAATTCCCAATGTTAGTTCGAATAATCGAAAACCTCAATCGTTAAGAAGATCAATATCTTTTTGCGATCTTGGATCCTCAATTGTCTCAAGGTGAGTTAAGACATCAATATTTATGAAACTAGTTCTAATATCTTTTTCCATTTTTTCAACCATATTATTTGCTTTTTTCATAGTCCAATTTTCCGGAACAAGCATGTGAACAGACATGAAAGTCTTGGCTGCAGATTGTCTTGTTTTTAAAGCGTGAAACTTAACCCCTTGTTTTTTATACCCAGCTAGTATTCGTCTTATTCTTGTTGAATCAATATCCTCTATTGCTGTATCCATGAAACCTTCCGCAGACTTGGTAATTAGTCGGTAACCGGTATAAAGAATATTAAAAGCAACAAGCAAAGCAACTATTGGATCAAGAATATTTAGTCTAGTGACTGCAACAACAATTACTCCTAAAATTACTCCTGCAGATGTCCAAACGTCAGTAAATAAATGGTGAGCATCTGCTTCAAGAGTAATAGATCGGTACTTCTTTCCGGCTTTTAATAAGGTTAATCCTGCAATTAGATTAATTACGGAAGCAAAAGTAGCAATGGCAATACCGAAATATGCCTGTTCTATTGGCTGAGGATGCATTAAGCGGATTATTGCAGCATATCCTATGCTAATAGCAGCAGCAAATATTAATAACCCCTCAATGATACTTGAAAAATACTCGGCTTTAGAATGCCCATACATGTGTTTTTCGTCTGGAGGCTTTTGTGAAACTCTAATTGCGATCAAGGCGATTACAGCTGCAATTAAGTTAATGACAGATTCCAGTGCGTCTGAAAGTATTCCAACGGAGCCGGTTAAAAGATAAGCAGTAAACTTGAGGCCTATTGTTGCAAGAGCTGCGGTAATTGATAAATAGGCGAATTTTGATAAATTTTTCATAGCCTAATTTTAATACATGAATCTTTAAATAAAAAGATTAACTTATTCCCTGAGCTTTTTTTCGGCGGTCCTCTACCTTATCTAGGATTACTTTTCTAATTCTAATATTTTGCGGTGTTACTTCAACCAGTTCGTCCTCTGCGATAAATTCAAGCGCATCCTCAAGCCCCATTTCCTTGGGAGTCTTAAAGTAGACAGAGACTCCTTCTCCCTTAGATCTCATGTTTGTTAAATTTTTTGTTTTACAAACGTTAATTACTAAATCGTCATTGCGTAGATTTTGTCCAATTACTTGTCCTTTGTAAACACTTATTCCCGGTCCGACAAAAAGTGCTCCTCTGTCTTGGGCATTTGTTAATCCGTAAAGATTTGTCAGCCCAGTTTCATGTACTACTAAGGATCCTTGTTCTCTTTCATGGTCATACCCGTTATCAGGTGCAAATTTATAAAAATTGGAATTGATAATTCCTAAGCCTCTAGAATCAGTCACGAATTCACTTCTATAACCGAAAAGACCTTTAGTTGAAATGATAAATTCAAGATAGGTTATCCCGTTTTCAGTGTTCATGTCTTGCAGTTCTCCCCTTCTTGTTCCAAGTTTCTGCATAACTATTCCACTAAATTCTTCCGGAACTTCAATAAAAACTCTTTCATAAGGTGTTACTTTTTTTCCATCAATGACTTTATCTATGACATGCGGTCTGCCGACCTGAAATTCGTAACCTTCGCGTCTCATTCTTTCAATTAAAATTGCCAGATGAAGTTCTCCTCTTCCCGAAACCTTCCAACCTCCTGTCGGATCGTCTTCTACCCGAAGAGCCATGTCTGTTTCCAGCTCTTTAGCAAGCCTTTCTTGAATTTGTCTGGAAGTTTTAAATTCTCCTTCTTTTCCGGCAAAGGGAGAATTATTTACCATAAAAGTCATTTGAATTGTCGGTTCCTCAATGTCTAAAAGCGGAAGAGCGATCGGACTATTTATATCAGCAATCGTTTCTCCGATTACAGGAGTTTGAATTCCTGCGACAGCAACAATGTCTCCTGTTGATGCTTCAGATATCTCAACTCTATCCAGTCCTTCAAAAGTCATGAGAGAGGATACCTTAAATTTATTTACTTGACCGTCTCTGGTAATTTGGGAAACCTCCTGCCCAGCCCGTATTTTTCCGTTGTAAATACGGCCAATTGCAATTCTCCCCTTGTGTGAATCACTGGATAAAGTGGTAATAAGGATTTGTAGAGGATTCTCGTGGCTTCCAGAGGGTGCTGGTATTTCTTTCATAATCATTTCAAAAACAGGTGTAATATCAATCATTTCATTCAAATTTTCCGTTAATCCTGCTTTACCGTCTTTACCGGAAGCATAAATGATCGGAAAATCAGCACAGACGTCATCTGCTCCCAGTTCCAAAAATAAATCAAGGGTTTTGTCCAATACATAGTTAACTCTGGCATCTGACTTATCTATTTTATTTACAATAACAATGATTTTGTGTTTCATTTCCAAAGCTTTCTTAAGAACAAAACGGGTTTGTGGCATAGGACCTTCTTTAGCATCAATCAGCAGGAGACAGCCATCTGCCATTTTTAATACTCGCTCTACCTCTCCACCAAAATCTGCATGTCCTGGGGTATCGATAATGTTTATTTTTGTTCCATGCCAGTCTACAGAAGCGTTTTTGGAAAAAATGGTTATTCCTCTTTCTTGTTCAAGCTCATTGCTATCCATGATTAGAGTTTCAGCAGTGTCTTTGTGCATTTTTGTTTTAGACTGTTTAAGAAGCGCGTCTACCAAAGTTGTTTTTCCGTGGTCTACGTGAGCAATTATTGCGACATTTCGAATATTTATCATAAAAAAACCGCTCCTCGCGGTTGACATTATTATACCAGAAATTGCTACTTAAAGCTAATTAGGCTGTGAAGCAAGTTTGTTAAGAAGTTTTTCTTTGGCTTTTTTTATTCTTGCTTTTGCGACAATTTTAAGCTGGACTTCTTTTTCTTTGTCGGTAATTACTTTTCGTTCTGCTTTAACTTTTGCAATTGCTTCCATCCTTACTTCTTTTTCCTTGACGGCTTCTTTCCTTTTATTTTCTTGTTTGTCTTTTTCTTCTTGACAGGCCTTGTTGGAGCACCTGTAGATTGTTATTATTTGAGGAAACATTCCTCCCTGAAGTGTTTCTTCCCACGATTTTACCAATATGAGCTCACTGTTACATTGGTAGCATTTCTGGGAAGTAGTAGAATGGGTAATTTTGGTTATACCTTATTATACTCCTATTTGACAAGTATTTCCTGCCTAATATTTCTGCGATAACCTCTTTTCTATTTGACATAAGGCAGATAACTTGAAAAAATAAAGCTAATGAAACTTTTTCATAAGTTTCTTGTTTTAACTTTATTCTTAATAATATTTTTAAGCTGTAAAAGCTCTGCTCAGGCTCAAATTTACACCAACGAAAAGCTAATTACGGTTGATCTAAGCAGGCAAACGCTTTACATGTGGGAAGGCGGAAAAATTATCAGTCAAACACTTGTTTCTACAGGACTTCCCTACACTCCTACGGTAAAAGGTACTTTTAGAATTTACTGGAAGTTGCCTCAGCAAGACATGAGTGGAAGCTCAAAATGGTATGGATCATATTTTTTGAAAAATGTTCCAAGCGTGATGTATTTTTATCAAGGATACGCAATTCACGGAGCATATTGGCATTATAATTTTGGAAGAAGAGCAAGTCATGGGTGTGTGAACGTCCCTCCGGCAGTGGCTAAATGGATGTATGACTGGGCTCCAACGGGAACCTTGGTTTACATATACTAGCTTTAAATTCCATTTTCTAGTAAAATAGCAAGCTCTATGCGAAAATTGTTTTCACTCTCCACTCTAATAACCATCATTCTTCTTGGAATAGTTTTCTATTTCAAACTTTATGATAATCAAAAAATATTGATTCATTCCCCACTTCCTGACTTTTTGTCAATTTCGAAAAACAGTCAGGCGTCTACTCTTAATCTTTGGTTGCCGGAGATTTCTGAAGAAGTAGGAAGAGACGCTAATCTTGAAATTACAGGAAGGTCGGTTCTAGTTTATGATCTAACTTCTAAAAAAACTCTTTATGCAAATAACCCCAAAGCGAAATTGCCGCTTGCATCATTAACAAAGATAATGACAGCGGTAATTGCTCTTGAGAATCCCAAAGCAGATGACCGATATCTGGTTAGAAAACATGATTTAGTTGGAGAGGATTCCATGGGAGTTGACGCAGGAGAAATTCTTTCCCTAAAAGAGCTTTTATACGGTCTAATTATGCATTCCGGAAATGATGCTGCAGAAGTTATCGCAAGTAACTATAAGGATGGTAGATCAAGCTTTATCGTTGCAATGAACAATAAAGCAAAATCTCTTGGATTAAAAGATACAAACTTCACTAATCCCTCTGGATTAGAGGGAGATGGGGATCAATATACGACTGCTTATGATTTACTGATAATGACAAACTATGCTTTGAATAATTTTCCCTTATTCAGGGAAATTGCAGAGACTCCTTTTTACACGATTCCTAAAACAAGAACTCATAAGGAATTTGTAATTGAAAATGAAACAAACCTTTTAACCAGTTACCCAGGAGTTAAGGGAGTAAAAACAGGCTATACTGGTGAAGCAGGCTATTGTCTAATTACTTATCTGGAAAATGAAGACCATAAGATTATTGCAATCTTACTTAATAGCGAGAATAGAAGGGATGAAATGAAAATACTTCTTGATTATTCCTTACTCCAGCAAGGAATAACTCCTCCCGTACACGATTAAATCTTGATGATAACTTCAGTTTAGGGTAAAATATCATAACGCCGCGGTGGTGGAATGGCAGACACGGGGGCCTTAAGAGCCCTTGTCCGCAAGGACGTGGGAGTTCGACTCTCCCTCGCGGTACTGGAGTAATTTCTCTTACTTCTTCTTTACTCTTTCTTGATTGCCTCTTAATTATCGCTTTTTAATATTAGTAATATCTTCAGGAGGAGATAAATATGATAAAAGGAATGGAGAGCAAAGAGGTAATTCTTTTAATAAGCGTTGATTCACATAAGCTAGCTAAGTTTTATAGCGAGAAAGTAGGTTTAACCTTAACTTACAAAGGAATCGTACAGGGAAACAAAAACCTATATTTGTTTGAAATGGGTGAAGGCAGTGCTCTTTATATTGTAGATGTGACAGAAAAATTAAGAGATGATATCGGACACAATATTGTTAATTTAGAAGTAGATAGGATAGAACATGAGGTAGATAAGTTTGATGACTTAGGTATTAAAAAAGTTCAGAATTTATATAAGATTGACGGATTTGGTCAAGTTGCAACTTTTGAAGATATTGAAGGAAACTATGTTCAACTAATTCAACATGAAAATCAGTTAAGTGGTAAAAAAGGTCAGGCATATTCCTCGATGTAGTTTTATTTCCTCGTCAGTTTCTAACTGAATCGATCTCCTTTTTTGATTTTAAGAAGAAAAAGCCAACAATTAAGAATGTTGCTACTGGTGAAATGAGGGGGGGCAAATTAGCTCCATAAACTTCTGCGATCATGATTGCACCAAGTACGAGTATTGAATACATAGCTCCGTTTTTTAAATACCGATATTTTTTTACTTTTTCAATATTGCTTATAGTTAATTTTCTAAGGACTAAAACACCCAGACCATTTCCTAAGAATATTAAAGGAACCGAAAAAGTAAAAGCAAAAGCTCCGATTATTCCGTCAATCGAAAAAGATGCATCAATAACTTCTAGAAACATCAATTTACTAAAATCCGACCTCCCTGAGGTTGTTATTTGTTTTTCCTGGGCTTCTGCATATTGCCTAAATCCGTGAGTTATAAAAAATATGGATGATCCAAGTACTACCCCGAAGGCGATCATGGAGTCAATTTGCATTCCAAACCAAACGAGTATAGCGAGAATTACTGATACAACTGTATAAAACCAAGCACCTTGGCTATGAAAAAACCTTTCTCCTTTCAGACCATAGCTCTTTGGTTCAATAAACAACCAATAAAAAAACAAAAAAATCAAAAATGTCCCTCCCATAGCTTGCGGAAAACCGGCATGTTCTTCAATTGTTTTTGCTACAGCTGGGTCATTACTAAATGTTGCCGTAATTGCCCCAATTGGTCCAAGATTTGGTATTGTTGCCCAGACAATCACAAGCGGAAGTAAACCGCGAACAACAATTACTGCAAGGAAAATTCCCCAGGTTAAAAACCATTTTCTGGCTTTCTCTTTCATGGTTGAAAGCACCTCTGCATTTATGATTGCATTATCTATGCTTGAGACGATTTCGAACAAAGAAAGACCAAGTATGGTAAGGATAATTGTAATTAACGACATTCCTAAAATTATAGCATTATTTGACGTAAATGATGCTGTTTTGTTATAATTTCACTAGATCGATTAAATATCCTCGGCTTGTCCAGTTAAAATCATCTATATAAAAAATGAAGAAATTATTTTCCGGATTACACGGAAGAAAACATCATTTGGATTTAATTATTGCATTGTTAACAGTGCCTGTTCTTTTGACTGTAATAATAACTAATCTCTTAAATTTACAAAAAAATTCTAAAGGTAACCCTGCACCAACTCCTGCTTCGTCCAAGGAGATCATCATTCAGAAAGATGCTCAGGTTGTAGCGCAGCCAGTTAAAAACGCGGTTGTTCCAGTATCGAATTGTAAAAAAGTTGTAGGTCCAATTAGTATTTCCTACCCTGCTGAAGGACAAACAGTTGAGGATAATCCTGTCTGTATAAACATCAAATATA
This sequence comes from Patescibacteria group bacterium, assembly GCA_023381035.1. Next base: position 6,637 of record JAMCTK010000036.1, on the reverse strand, counting down.
ATGACCCAAATTATTGCTCTGTAGTTTGGTCATATAGGATCAATAACAATACTTGGTCTGATTACAGCAGTAATTCCGTATGTCTATATAATCTTCCAAAAGGAACAGTTAAATTTGATTTAAGGGCTCAAAGCACTGTTTCTCAAGATCAAACCAGTATTTCCCGGTCATTTAATTATCAAGGATCTACTGATTCTCCTGTTGCTACTTCAAGCGCAAAATAATTTAGCTATCATTTTCACGCTTATTTTGCTAAAATTAACAGTAGATATTTTGTATTTTACGACGGGGACTAGCTCAGTTGGCTAGAGCGCACGGTTTGGGACCGTGAGGTCGGAGGTTCAAGTCCTCTGTCCCCGACCATATTTTTATCCCTCTTCATACCGCATTTATTTAGTCCTAATTTGTAACAGAAACAGAAATATGCCGTTGCACTATATGCAGTTTTGTTATGAAAAATAGTAACTTCCTGGTTCATATGAAGCAAAAGATCACACAAAATTACGGATATATCATCATCTTATTTTTATCACTTATTCCCGTGATCTTTTGGGTGCTAGCAAAACCCATTAATTTGAGATTTATTAATTCATATGCACTTCTAAGTTCAGTTGGTCAGATAACCGGACTAATAGGAATGACTCTTTTTGCGATTAACATTATTCTTGCTTCTCGCCTATCATTTTTGGAAGACATGTTTAACGGGATGCTTAATGTTTATTTTGCACATCGGTTATTAGGGACAATCTCATTTATCTTGCTTTTGATTCATCCTCTTTTTCTAATTTTTAGATTAGCGATGATTTCCTTAAACGCTGCTGCTTTACTTCTTATTCCAAGTGGTAATTGGCTAATTAATTTTGGGATTTTTTCACTTTTAAGTATGATGCTTTTTCTTACACTTATTATTTACAATAAGCTTCCATATCAGATACTAAGACTTACACATAAATTCTTAGGATTTTCATTTTTTCTTGGAGCTTTGCACACATTCTTAATTCCAAGCGATGTCTCTCAATTCTTACCTTTAAAAATATACATGGCTGGTTTAGTGTCTGCAGGACTTACTTTCTATCTATACAAATCGGTACTGGGAAAACATTTTGCAGGAAGAACAAAATATTCAATCCAAAACGTTTTTCAATTAAACGATTGTACGTTTGAAATTTCAATGTCTCCTATAAGTAAATCTATAAATTTTACTCCTGGCCAATTTATCTTTATTAGTTTTAAAGATCCTCTACTTGGAACAGAAAGTCATCCATTTTCAATTAGCTCGGGAACGAGTGAAGAAAACCTTAAACTAACAATTAAATCACTGGGAGATTTTACTTCAAAGCTTGATTCTCTAAAAGTTGGGACAGTCGTTGATATTGAAGGACCATATGGAAGATTTTATGATCAGGATCATCGAATGGAGCAGATTTGGATTGCAGGTGGAGTTGGTATTACACCTTTTCTTAGCATGGCAAAGAGCGTTGATAATGCAATAAGCAAGGTTGATTTATATTATGTTGCCAGAGATAAAAAAGACTCTGTTTGCCTTGATGATCTTTGCGAGATATCCAGTGAAAAGGAAAACCTTAGAATCTTACCTTTTTACACACGGGTTCAAGGTAGAATTAATGCTCAAATCATAAGCAGGATTAGTAATGGTTTGGAAAATAAAATGATTTACCTTTGTGGACCAAAGGGCATGATGCAAAGCTTAAGATCTCAGTTGCTAAAATTAAATGTTCCTAAACAAAACATTAGAATGGAGGAATTTGCATTCTTATGAAAAAGACAACGATAATCGCATTGTTTGTTTTTTGGGCCATTACTTCTGCAGTATTAACTGCAGGTCTAGTTTTTTCCGAAAAAAAATCTGACACTAAGCAAAAAGCAGTATTAGGTTCTTCTAAAAAAGAAAATTTGCAGCAGGACATTAAATTAACTACAGCAGAAGTTGCTAAACACAGTTCATCTGATGATTGCTGGATGATTATTAGTAATAAGGTTTACGATTTTACTGATTACATGAATTCTCACCCGGGAGGTGCGGGAACAATTATTCCTTATTGCGGAAAAGATGGTACGAGTGCGTTTGTTGGTAAGCCTCATTCTCAATATGCTCAAACCTTATTACCTAATTATTATATTGGAGATCTCAATAGTACAATTCCGGATAAAAAAATCAGTCAATCAGTTACTCCAACTCCGGGAAAATTATTAAAAACATCACAGTTGCCTGCATCTCCTCCACCAGCTACTAACTACAATCCAACTGCACCAGTTCAGATACCGCAAAGCGGAGGAGTTGTGTTAACTGCAGCAGAAGTTGCTAAACATAGTTCATCTGGTGATTGTTGGATGATAATTAATAATAAGGTTTACAACGTTACGAGTTACGTTAGTGCACATCCAGGAGGAACAGGTTCAATATCAGCATACTGTGGAAAAGATGGAACAAGTGCTTTTGCAGGTCATTCGCAAAATGCAAATAATATCTTAACCTCTTACTATATTGGAGATTTAGGGAATTCTTCGGTTCAACAAACTACGACTGGTCAAGCCACAACGACCGTTGGACAACAAGTTCCTCAAGCAACCACTCAAGGAGGAACATCTTCAAGAACAATAGAAGACGATGATTAACTCCATATCTAATTGCGGAAAAAAACTTCTAAATTTGCTATAATTACTTCTGCTTGCGGGTGTAGTTCAATGGCAGAACACAACTTTTCCAAAGTTGATACGAGGGTTCGATTCCCTTCACCCGCTCCATATCGGACTGCATTTGCAAAAATGCTCGTTTAGACCTATCTGTCGAGCAAATTTCAGGTTCGAGCCACTCATTTTTCTCAATTACGTCTTTTTCAGCCTTTTTGATATAGACAAACGCTTTTTTGGCGTTAATTCGGACTATTCTGTCTTTTAATTCCAGGTTCGAGCCGAGGATCCTCAGCACCATGCGTTTGGACTCAGTATCATAGGAATGAAAGATTTTGGTGACATTTGCGAGGAAAGCCAATACCTCTTCCATAACCTCAGTCCAGTTAGCAAGACCATCACTGGCAATGGTATCTTTTGTTTGTTTTTCTTCTACTAATAACCGGCTTTTCTCTTTTTTATACTCATCGTCACTGATTAAGCCTTCAATTCTCATCCCATAAAGGTTTTTCTTTTCAACTAGGATAGAATCGAGACGTTTCGTCAGTTTACTTTTCTGGCCACGTTCAAACTCAAATTCGCGATCATTTCTGCGTTTAAGGTTTTTTCTTACAAAGGTTACGAACGAGGGCCTGATTTCAAGGCTATTAATAAAAGCGGTGACTTGTTTTTCCACCTCGATCGCATTCAGGTACGGCTGACTGCAGGGTCCTTTTTTCTTAACACACCTGGCATAGATAAACGTTTGTGAGGTACCATTTTTATATTTCTTTACCTTCCTGTCGCAGGTGATGGCAGAGCCGCATTCACCGCAACGGAGAGTTTTCATAAAATAAAAGTCATTGGTAAACTGATGAATCTTGGCCCTCCCATCTATGATGTCCTGGACTCGATAGTATTCATCAAGTGTCACCATGGGAGTGTGCTTACCATTAAAGCGTTCCCCGTTGTAGTCGAAGAGTCCGGCATAAAATACATTTCTGAAGAATCGGAAGGCCTCGGTTCTGCTGACAGGTTTACCTGTTCTCTTGCTCTTTAAACCCATGGCTGAAATTTTAGCCAGTGAACTCTCGACCGTCTCATTACCTGTGAGCATCAGCTCCCACCAGGACCGGCATAGGTTAAACCTATCGGGATCCGGAAGTACTTCTTTCTGTCCTTTTGGTTTAATTGGGTCATTGACATATCCAAGTGGTGCAGAACCAGGTCTCCAGCCGTTCTGGACTTTGGTATTCATGCCCCGTTTTACATTGTCGGAGAGATCCTTACTAAATTTTGTGGCCATGCCAAATTCGATAAAGAGAAAAGTGGAATTATTGCGGTCATAATCCATGGTCGGAGTAATGATCTGCATCTCGTTATAGTCAACGCTGTCAATCAGTGTGCCGCCTTCTTTGGCATTTCTACATAACCGGTCAGCCTTCCAACAAATAATGTGCTTGACTTCTCCTCTGCTAATCCTGGCAATCATCTGTTTAAACTCAGGTCGTTTATCCGGCCGTTTGGCAGATTTGCTTTCCCGGTAAACGCCGATAATGGCAAAGCCTTTGTCCTGTGCCAGTTCAGTACAAATCTTTTCCTGATCATCAAGGGATAGAATTTGACGGTCTTTGTCTTCTGAAGATTTTCTGCAGTATATAAAACAGGTATTCATAGCTTTAATGACTGACAACACCATTATACCGGAAAAATAAGAATTTTCTTACTTCTGGTTATTACTGATGTTAACTCGATTTCTTCTGTTTGCAAGTGTTTTTTCGATTAGCGTATCAACTAACAACAGTAAAGCTGTGGCCTGCTCAAAAGCTTGTTCATCCGAGAGCCTGATTCCGTATTCCTTAAAGACAAGTTCTTTAAACTCATCCAGTTCTTCTCTGGTGAGAAGCGAATTTGTCAGGATTAGGTTGTTTCCATCTTTTACTGGTAATTGGGCAGCAGTTTCTGACATCTATATAACCAAAAGTACAGAAACTGGTGATTTACCTCAATAAACTTTGTGTTTTAATTTGTCAACTTATGTAAATTAGTAGTGCATTTATGTACGCTATTACCCCGTTACCCGACAATTTGCTATGATAAATTTATGCCAACTTTTTTCCGTCAGGAAAAGCGACAGCCGTTCAATTACACAGCGATAGAAACCAGGAGGAGCAAACCAAACTATACTGGCTGGGTAGTCGGGGGCATTTTCCTGATTTGTTTGTTACTGGGGGCTTACCTGATTTTTGTGCGTTGATATTGACTCTGAGAGGTTAATTTGGTATATTTACAGTACCGAATGACCTTCGTGGTGAAAGTACCTTATTATTAGGGAACGAAGTCGGCACTAGCAATAGATGACCGTCTTAGCCACGGAGGTCGCTTTGTTTATAGGGGGGTCAGTAAGGCTTCCACAAATCTTCTTCTCTCTTCTTAATCATTTTGTAAAACGACTCGTCTTTGCGGTTGTACTTTCGGTAGATAGCCCCACAGACCATATCGGCCAGCTGTAGCAAATTGTTGCTTCGGGAATCCTTATGTCTTATATCTCCGATCAATTTATTCATATCGGTGTTTAGCTTCTTCCTTAAGTAATGATTGAATTCCTGAATAAAGGTTTTAGATTTAGCCGTCCGGTCAATGAATACGGCTGCATTCTTTATATGACCTTGAGCGCGTAAAAACAACTGGTCAGTTATAAGCATGTACAAACTCTCTTCCGGGTTATGCGGTTCCCGCTTAGTGAGAAGGCTTTTATCAATAACGACTGACCGGTAACGAAAATCATGCTTTGAGAGTCTTCTGAAGAAGACTCTTTTTGCTTCGTCGTTGGTACCGGTACTGAATTTAAACTCAAGTGACTCCGAGCGCTTTAACTCCTTACGCACTTCCTTAACAGCTTCATTTGCTTTCCCGGCGGCTTCCAGGCTATCAAAGATGACCATGGTAAGCACAAAATACCTGCTGGAGGACAGGTGAAACTTGAATCCGGTATCACCGGACTCGTCCATAAAAATAAGCATTGCTAGCGGCATAAGCCCCCCTTTAAAACAACGTCCGATCCAAACCGAACAAAATTCGTAGGGACAGAAAAATAGTCTGCGATTTTCTTTGTTGGGAGATGCCTCTTCATTTTGAGCACGGTTTTAGGCATAAGCAGTTCTGCCGCGAAGCATTGGGCCTCGTATTCCTGTTTGAACGCAGTAAATTGGTCGTAACTTTCAAAATAGAAATGGTTACCCTTATGTAAAAAATGGTGTCCCAAGGCATGGGCAATTAGTTCCCGCTGCTTTTTGGGGCACTCGCTTTTATCAACGCCGATAGAGTCGCCAAGGTAAACTTCCCTGACCCTGCCGTGAAACGACCGTCTGTCGAGGACTAACTCCTCGCCATCAATAATTGTTTGTAAATCGATAGGGGCAGTAGTCAGGTTGTACTTTCGTAAAACCTGCCTAGCCCTTCTTTGGGCTTTTATCATATTTTTTTTGATTCCTTCTCGACTTCACAAATTCGATGTAATTCAGAACAGACTCTCTTTCCTTAGGTGTCATATCCTGAACTTCTTTCAACATCAGAGTAAACGAAGCATCTTCTTTAACTTTCTTACTTGTTTCATCCCAATAACCAACCTTGTTGAGAAGGAGCTTGTAAGGAATGTTGTAAACAAGTGCTAAGGCCTTTAATTTGTAAGGTGAGGGGTTGTTATATCGACCCGCTTCCAATTGCGAAAGATATCCGCGCGAGAGTGCTGATTGTTCTTCTAATTCCCTACTTTTAATGGCTTCCCTAACGGAGTCGACAACAGCACTAAGTGTGTACCCGCGTGCTTCACGAACAGAACTGAGATATTCCCAGATAGTGGCGAAATCGTCTGGTCCTTTTAATTGGGTCTTGGGATTGGATGCTTGTTTCATAGATTAAAACTCAACCAAATTTATTGTACCAAATAATGTAAGCAAAGTCTTACTTTTCATACTATAATGAAAATAATTTACATTAATGAACA